>PMEC01000230.1 GCA_003155705.1 Bacteroidales bacterium | reverse complement strand
CCACTTTTTAACAGTTATTTCTTTGCGATATTTTTAATCCTTATTTTGGGAATTGGATTTTCATTAGTACCATCCGCAATGTGGCCGTCGGTGCCAAAGATTATTCCGGAAAGGCAGCTGGGAACGGCATATGCTTTGATTTTCTGGGTCCAGAATATTGGATTATGGGGAGTTCCTTTTCTTATCGGCTGGGTTCTCGATAAATATTGTGTTACCGGTAAAGTTCTGGTGGAAGGAAGTTATGTAACTACTTACAATTATACATTGCCAATGTTTATTTTTATGAGTTTTGGAATAATTGCCCTGGTTTTTGCATTCCTGCTTAAAGCTGAAGACAAGAAGAAAGGGTATGGCCTTGAACTTCCAAATATTGAGAAATAATTCTTTTCCTGCACCTGGTCGCTAATCAAATGAAATAGTTGACTGATTAATTTGTTTAAAAAATTTATTAATTACATTTACCGGTCAAAAACCTATTAACAATATAAATAATCATGGAACAAATAATCAATACTTTACGGGATTCAAAAAAGGCAAGGTGGACCGCACTTATAATAGTTTCACTATCAATGTTTGGTGCATACTTTTTTAATTATGCACTTTCCCCCGTCAAACCGATGCTTGAAAGTATTTTAGGATGGAACAGCTCTGATTTCGGAATATATACATCTTCCTATACATGGTTTAACGTGTTCTTATTCATGCTAATTTTCAGTGGAATTATTCTGGATAAAATGGGGGTCCGTTTTACCGGTCTTGCTGCCACTTCCATGATGGCAATCGGAACAGGTCTTAATTATTGGGCTCTCATACACGTATTTCCTGAAGGAGCTTTGATTTTTGGAATAAAAACTCAGGTAATAATTTCCGCGATCGGATTCGGAATATTTGGTGTGGGAACTGAAGCAGGCGGAATCACTGTCTCTAAGGCTGTGGTAAAATGGTTTAAAGGAAGAGAAATGGCTCTGGCAATGGGTATGCAGATGTCTATTGCAAGGCTTGGTACAGCTCTTGCGTTTTTTATAGCCTTGCCAGTGGCAAGAACATATTCATACTCATCTCCTGTTTTGCTGGCGTTTGTATTTATGCTGATCGCGTTATCTGCTTTTATAATTTACACTTTCATGGATAGGAAACTGGATGCTTCAATAGCCCAGAGTATTGATGGAAATGCCAAAGAAGATGCATTTGAACTTAAGGATATTTTGTTTATTATCAAAAACAGAGGATTCTGGTATATTGCCATTCTCTGCGTTTTGTTTTATTCAGCTGTTTTTCCTTTTTTGTTTTATGCAACTGATCTGATGATAAATAAATACCATGTCAGTCCAAATCTGGCTGGCTCCATTCCTGCATTGCTGCCTTTTGGGGCTATTTTTCTTACACCTATATTCGGTACGGTCTATGATAAGAAAGGGAAAGGTGCAACAATCATGATTATCGGCTCGTTAATTTTAATTTTTGTTCATAGTATCCTGACTATTCCGATATTTAATGCATGGTGGCTTGCAGCCGCTGTGGTTATTATTCTTGGAATGGGTTTTTCTTTAGTTCCTGCTGCAATGTGGCCTTCAGTTCCAAAAATTATTCCGGAAAAACAGCTTGGAACAGCATATGCTGTAATTTTCTGGATTCAAAATATTGGATTATGGATAATTCCACTTTTACTAGGAATAATTCTTAATTCAACAAATCCTGATGTGACACCTAATAAAATTGCCGTAAAAGAAGCAGTCTACAGCGCTTATAAGCAAGTATTATCTGAAAAGTCTTATAATCTTTCAGCCAAAGAAATTTCTCAGTTGGCTGAAAAATCCAGTAGCCGTACGATTGAATTATTGGTACAAAATACGACTTATGAGGCAGTTCAGATTTCTACATCTGAAATGGAAAAACTGAAAAGCAGTATCTCTTTATCTACTTCCGGTACTCTTTCAGAAATTAGTCCGGTTGGAAATAAGGAGAAATTTTATCAGGATATTGAAATTAAAACATCTGAAGCAATATATCCAATAATTGAAAAGACCAGGTTGAACCTCAGGTATAATTATTTCTTTGATTTAGTAATGTTTACATCTCTTAGTTTACTTTCTCTGGTCTTTGCATTCCTTCTTAAAGCAGAGGATAAGAAGAAAGGCTACGGACTGGAATTGCCGAATATTAAGAAATAGTAATATTCTGAAATAATAATATAAGGAGGGTATCGCAAAAGCCCTCTTTTTTTGTTTTTACCCCTAAATCCCCCAAGGGGGACTTTCTGATTTACAGATATTTATAATTCCTACTGCTGGGGCCAAGGGGGTAAAACAATACATTTGAGACACCCGGTTTTTTACTCTACTAGCTATTAAATTTTTGTCTCTTTTTTAGCTTTTACCCTCAGCTCTTCAACAACTCTGAAAATTGTGGTTACTTGTTTATCATCGACTTTGTCATCCATATTAATGCAGCAAATACCAGTCAGATATGGATTATTGGAATCTTCGACCAGTCTGGTTATTGTTGCCTCAAGCTCTTCTTCTGCATAATTGTTGAGATTGACAGGGTCTAACCGGATGTTCAGAAAAGTGTTCGGAAGATGTTCCCGTAGAATTTTTAGATCGCCTCCCCAGCCAACATCAAGGAAGTCGAGATTTTTTATTTTGCCGAATGTTGCTGCATACCTGTGAGGATCATTCCCGCAGTAATGAATGCCGAACGGCCTGTACTTTTTACTCCATTCCAAATCTATGGGTAACAAAAACTCTTCATATTGTTCGGTTGAAATCATTGTATGGGAACATTCAGAATGAAGAAAAACAGGCGCTTCAATATTCCTGACATTCCTGTTGACTGAAACTGAACTTGTTCCTGTTTCCCTGGCAATTCCTGCAACAAATTTTTCTATTACCTCAGAAATCTTCCGGAATTGTATTTTTGTTTCCCGGGGATTTATTAAAAGGTCGGTAAAAACATTCTGACCTTTAAGATCGAGCGCGACATTTAATATTCCGCCCCAGTTTATATCGCCTTCAAGGTACCCATATTTTTTCTTCAGGTTCTCCATCAGGTTAAGCACCTTCTTATAAGCAGGACTTCTAAATGCATCTTCCGGGTTGATTCTTATTTCATTCATTTCAGCAGCAATTACCTGCGGAGCTGAATCTGCATTGTAAACCACCCTGCATCCAAGCATTTCAGATATTATATACCCGGCTGCATTGTGCACTGCTCCTATGACTGGCAAAGATCTATTCCAGTCGAAACCAAGACCGTATCTGCCGAATCTTTCATAAAGTTCTTTTTCCATTCTTTGTTCAGATTCAACACGTTTCAATGGATGATAAAAGAAATCTTCATCAAAAGATATTCCTGCGTGTTTGTTCCACCATGATGGATGAAAAACAACATCTACAGGGAGTAATTCTGATTTTATAAATGGATTTTTATTGAATAGAGTCATTAATTAACGCATTTTTAATTACTTCATCTTACACAATAACTTTTGTATTTCCTCCGCCTTTGGTAAGATTGATATCCATATTCAATTGGTTTGTTTCCCATGCACCTTTTGTGAAATCAGGGAAAGCAATTGAATTTGAATTATTTCTTACAGACCATTCACTTAATGGTATAATTGAGCTCCAGGCTGCTGCGTCATAAACATCCTGATCGAGGGGCAAACCGTTACGAAGACAATCAACTAAATGCCAGTCTTCAAATAAATCTGTACCCCCGTGACCAGCACCTATTTGTCTTGCAAGGTCGCCTACTTTATTTGAAATCTCAGGAGTATATTTAGCGACAAGCTTTTGATATTCTTCCGGTTTTAGCCAGTCATCCAGGCCAATCGAAATCCTAGCAGGAAGCGGAAATTCCTGTGCCAGTGCTTTTGTTCCTGTAATTGCGTGTATAGTCGTATGGGGTCCGCGAGGTGAAGTACCGTCGTGCTGAAGCATTATTGTTTTACCTTTTGTTGTACGAATTGTAGTTGTACTCATATTCCCGCGATAATTCATTTCAGCAAATGGTTTAAAGAAATCATCAATGGAAGCAAGCTTATTAGCCGTTTCACCCATCATATAATCATCGCTGTCTACGCATACCAGGAAGTTCAGTTTATCACCCCTGTTTACATTCATTAACTGGCATACAGTTCCAACTCCATGAGCAGGATAAATGTTACCTCTCCTTGAACCGTACTGTCGTAACCACCACATGTTCCAGTACATATTTTTGGAAAAGTTATTGGACATTTTGCTTGTATTATATGCACAGTCACCGTGCACAATCTCTCCAAAAAAACCTTGTCTTGCCATATTAAGTGTCAGCAACTGGAAACTGCCGTAAGCATAGTTTTCAAGCATCATGCAATGCTGCCGGGTATGTTCAGCTGTTTCCACAAGTTGCCAGCATTCTTCAATAGTTGACGCCGCAGAGACCTCAGATGCAACGTGTTTTCCATGATTCATTGCATAAACTGCCATTGGAGCATGCATGTACCATGGAGTTGTAACAATAACAAGATCAATATCATCACGTTCACAAAGCTTTTTCCATTCTTCATCGTTTCCGGTATAAATTACCGGATCGTGTCTGGTACCAGCCAGGAGCTTTTTTGCAGCATTTACTTTTTCAAGGCGAAGGTCGCATAATGCTTTGATCTCAACACCTTCTATATGACTCATTGTTATCATATGCGCAGGACCTCTCTGACCCATTCCGATTATTCCAATCCTCACTTTATCAATCGGAGGCGCTGCATAACCTGACATGTTAAACCTCTGTATATGTGATTTTTCTGCAATCTGCCATTGTTTTTCCACACCTTTTGCATATATATAATCAGGTTCATTCACATACCCTTTAAGTGCTCCGAATCCTGCAACACCAATTCCGGCCAAACCTGTAAGTTTTAAAAAATCTCTGCGCTTGTTTTTCATGGTTAAAGATAATTTGATTATTGAAGATGACTTTTATAACTATTTGCCCAGACTTAAAAATACGAAATTCAATTTAAAATATTTGTTTCATAAGATTAAAAAATCAAAGGAATATCGGGTTAGCAACCTCTTTAAATAGAATACACTTCCCAAAAAGATTACCGGTTCAAAAATTATATTATTTTTGTTAAATTGAAATTTATAAAATCAGAAATATGAAAAAATTAATTATTGGTTTCTCAGGTATTTTAATTCTTGTCGTTGCTGTACTGCTTTTTACTAATGCTCAGAACTCTTCCAGGGAAGTTAAGAAGGCAGCTACAGAGGTTTCGAAAGATTGTGGAAAATGTCCTTCCTCTGCAGTTTGCGCATCCAAGACTGAAACAAAAGCTGCATGTTGTGATATGTCCAAAAGTAAAGATGCAAAATGCGATATGACAAAGTGCAAAGAAGCAAAGTGTGATCCGGCAACATGCAAGATGAAAAGTGCTGATATAAAAGACGATATGAAAAGTTGCGATCCAGCGAAATGCCAGATGAAAACTCCAACAAAATAATTGTGATCGAAGGTTAGTTTTTTTGACAGCATTTTAATAATGCCATGATAATCTGTTAATTGATATCATGGCATTTTCAATAAACTANNGAAGGAGCGATAGTCAGTAAAACAGTTCTGAAAAAACAGACAGGAAATATTTCACTCTTTTCCTTTGATAAAGGTGAAGCGTTGAGTGAGCATACAGCCCCATTTGATGCACTGATACAGGTCGTTGATGGGAGAGGAGAGATCATTATCGGCGGGAAATCTTTTTTCCTGGAAACAGGTCTGAGTATAATCCTGCCTGCTGATATACCTCATGCAGTAAAAGCCGTTGAGAAATTCAAAATGGTGCTGACAATGATAAAGAGCTCCTAACGGACCAGGCCAGACAAATTCGGATTTCATATTAGATGAAGTGTAAACATTTATGATTTGTACTACGCGAAATCAAAATCAAATAATAAGATACTGCAATGAGTAACGAAAGAGACAAAAAAGTCTGCCCTGTAGAACTGGCAGGCGGACTAGATAATTTTATAAGAAGGCTATTACAGAATCCTAAAAAAATACTTAGTCCTTACATCAGTGAAGGAATGACAGTTCTTGATCTGGGATGTGGACCGGGAGTTTTTACAACCGAAATTGCAAAAATGGTTAGCGATTCAGGAAAAGTCATTGCAGCTGATTTACAGGAAGGGATGCTTGAAAAGGTCAGGCAAAAGATTAGAGGAACAGAGTTAGAAAAAAGGATAACGCTGCATAAATGTGAAAGTGACAAAACGGGTGTTACTGAAAATGTCGATTTTGTTTTATGTTTTTATATGATCCATGAAGTGCCGGATCAGGACAAACTATTTGAAGAATTGAAATCAATTTTAAAACCTGCCGGGAAAGTTCTTATTATTGAACCCATTTTTCATGTCACAAAAACATTATTTGAAAAGATGATTAGCAGAGCGCGTGGTATAGGGTTTGACATCATTAATGGACCAAAAGTATTTTACAGCAGGACAGTATTATTTTCAAATAAGAATTAATAAACTCTGACCACGGTTTTCTGGACAGTCTCGATTCCGGATAAACCTCAAACCCGGTGTCTGCCACCTGTTGGCGCCTGATTCCTGATACCTAGGCCATTTTAATCAGTATCGCTCTCAGTGTATCAGTAACATCCTCTTCTTCATCAACGCATCTTTCTAGGATCTCAAGGATTTTATTGTTCTTAAGTAGTTCCTTTGGATCTTCCTCTTTCTCAAATAATTCTGAAACACCAACAAAATAAAGCTCATCGGCTAAATGTTCAATATTCTTTACTTTATCGCATGCAACCAAAATCTTATCTTTATTTGCTGCAGCATCATTCAACCCCTGAATACAAACCTCGATCTCTGTTGCAGCGTTAAAGATCAACTCAGCCATTTCCTTATATACAGGAATTAACTTCTTCGGCTTGTAGAGGCATATTCTTCGGCTGACCCCATTAATGGAATCGACAACATCGTCGATATGAGCTGTGAGTTCATGGATATCCTCCCTGTCGAAAGGTGTGATAAACGATTTGTTAAGCTGCACAAAGGTTTTATTTGTTATTTCATCTCCGATGAGCTCAATATCCTTGATTTCTTTATTTACTTTTTCATGATCTTCAACAGTTGTTGATGCCATCAATATTCTCAGCAAAGAAGCTGCTTTAACCAGGTTTTGTGCATCCTCTGCGAAAAGAGGGAAAAAAGAATGATCTTTCGGTACAAAGAATTTAAGAAACTTATCTATGTTCATATTTATAATATTTTAAATTCTG
This sequence comes from Bacteroidales bacterium, assembly GCA_003155705.1. Lineage (GTDB taxonomy): Bacteria > Bacteroidota > Bacteroidia > Bacteroidales > VadinHA17 > LD21. The sequence continues at coordinate 200 of PMEC01000230.1, read as the reverse complement.
ATAAATAATTATGATATCCAATTAAAGATAAGGTACATAATACCTCCGATAACACCTGAAACAGGAATGGTGAGGATCCATGCCCAGAATATTTTTGTTGTGACACCCCATTTGACCGCTGAAGCTCCTTTTCGGGCACCAACTCCGATAATAGCGCCTGTAATTGTATGAGTTGTACTAACGGGTATACCGAAATGAGT
>PMEC01000063.1 GCA_003155705.1 Bacteroidales bacterium | reverse complement strand
ACAATTCAGGCGAAAAGAAAATTGTTCGCAAGCCAACATTTATTGAAAATCTCCGGTTCATGTTTTCGTATCAGATAGATTATATGTATTTCAGGTACTTCATGTGGAATTTTTCAGGAAGACAAAATGATACCCAGGGCGCAGGAGGATCTGTAAACGGGAACTGGATCACGGGTATAAAATTCCTGGATGAGCCGAGGGTTGGTTCTTCCGATATGCCCGCTGATATGAAAAACGAACCATCAAGAAATGTCTATTACCTGCTTCCTTTTATACTCGGTATAATAGGAATGTTATATCATTTTAACCGCGACAATAAAAACTGGTTTATTATTCTGTTACTGTTTTTTATGACTGGTCTTGCTATTGTTTTGTATCTGAACCAGTATCCCAACCAGCCGAGGGAGCGCGATTATGCATATGCCGGTTCGTTCTACTTTTTCGCTATTTGGATAGGGATAGGCGTTCTTGCTCTGTTTGAGGGGCTTGCAAAACTGGTTAAGGAGAATATTGCAGCGCCCGTTGCCGGATTGATTTGTTTTGTTGCCGTACCCGTAATTATGGGTTCACAGAACCTGGATGATCATGACAGGTCGGGCCGGTACCTGGCGAGAGATGTCGCCTTTAATTATTTGAATTCATGCGCCACTGATGCAATTCTGTTTACAAATGGAGACAATGACACCTTTCCGCTTTGGTACGCCCAGGAGGTTGAAGGGAAAAGAACCGATGTAAGAGTATGTAACCTGATGCTTTTAAATACAGACTGGTACATCGACCAGATGAAATTCAAAACATATGAATCAGACCCGTTGCCAATATCCCTTCCGAGCAAAAAATATTATGATGGTGTAAATAATCAGATTTTTATTGTAGAAAAAATTAAAGAGCCGGTAGATATTTCAACAATAATTGAATGGGTAAAAAGTGAAAATCAGGCGACTAAGGTACAGGTCTCAGCAACGGAGGAGCTTGATAATATTCCTTCGAGAACAATAAGGATCCCTGTTGATGCGGCCAAGGTACTTGCGTCAGGGACCGTAAAACCTGAAGATGCCGATAAAATAGTTCCTTATATTGATATTAAGCTTAAAGGCAGTTCAATTATGAAAAGTTCGCTGGTGGTTCTTGATATACTGGCTCATAATGACTGGAAGCGGCCAATATATTTTGTTACGGGTTACCATAGTGATGCTCTCGGGCTTGAAGAATATTTTCAACTGGAAGGATTAGCATACAGGCTGGTTCCGATTAAGTCACAAAACAAAAGTTGGCTTGAATATGGCCGGGTCGATGTGGATATTCTGTACAATAATATGATGACTAAATTTGTCTGGGGTGGCGCAAAAGAGAAAGGTGTTGATCTGGATTATAATCATAAGCGAACAATAATGGTTGTTAAAGCAAGATACAATTATGCAAAACTGGCTAAATCTCTTGCAGCAGCGGGTAAAAACGAAAAAGCGGTTCAGGTGCTTGATTATTGTATGGAAACTTTTCCTGTCGGGAAATTATCCTATGATATGTATGTCCCTGATATAGTTGAGGCTTATTTTGATGCAGGGGAAAAAGAAAAGGCCGAGGATCTTACAAACAAGCTTTCAGTCTATTATTTTGAAAAGCTGGATTATTATTTCAGACAGAAAGTCGCGATACTTTCATCGGCTGAATATGAGATAGAGACATCTATGCAATATGTATCACGCGTTGCAAATGCATGTAAAGCAAATGGGAAAACTGAACTGGCTGATAAATTAAACTCAAAAGTGAATACCTATTATAACTCATTTATGAAAGCACTCCAACCGAATATCAGATAACTTCGGCAGAAGAAAGACTAAAATAATTTTGAGCAGGCAATTTCAGCATTCAGATATTTCTCCAGGAAGTAAAATATTTTTTCCGGGAAGACAGGTTTTAATATATATTCATTGCAGCCTGCAATGAGTGCTTCTTTTTTCGTATCATCCGAAAAATATGCCGAAACCATCAGGACCGGCACATTCTTTCTTTCTTTTCTAAAGATCCTGATGCACTCAATCCCATTAACCAGCGGAATAAGAAAATCTATCAGGACAAGATCAATCTTATCGTTCGTAGTTGAGAAATAATCAATAAAAGCTTTCCCGTTGCTGAAAACTATTACATCTGCCCCTGAATTATTCAATAATGTTTCGTAGTACTTTACCGAGGGTATATCGTCTTCAACTATAATGATCTTTTTATTGTGCAAGTCTAAGTTGCTGAAAGACAGACTCATAGGTGATGGTTGGTTTGGTCGTATAAATTTACTATAAGAAAGGTACTGTATTCCAGTAAGTAATGGCAGTTATTAACAATTTATCAACATGGTGTGATTTCTAGAAAAGTACAATATTTGTTTTCCTGAAGAAAAATGTGCAAATTCGTCTTATCTAATTGATAGAATCATGGCAAAGCAAAACCATTTATTTAAAGTGATCATCCTGGCTATAGGATTGATATTCAGTGTCAATAAAGCGAATAGCCAGAATGGATTTGATAACCCGACAAGGGCTCTGTATATATTTGACCTCGCAAAATATGTTGATTTTGGCCCGGGCTTTGCCGATTCATCTTCTTTTAAAATTGTGGTCCTTATTGGAGATTATGATCTGATCAGTGAGATGGCAAATCTGTCAAAAACACGTAACAGAGTACAGGATAAACCGGTATCCGTTATTGGAATCAGAAAGCTGGAAAGTCTTGTACACTCACAGGTTCTTTATGTCAACAAAAATGCAGGCTTTGACCTTGAGAAAGTCAAATCTAAAATTGCTGGCAAGCATACAATGCTTATAACAGAAGGTTATGAATTCAGAGAATCAATGATAAATTTCATGGTTGTCGATGGCAAACCAAGATATGATATTAATGAAGAATATATAAAAAAGGAAGGTCTGGCAGTACCGCAGACACTTCTTTTTAGTGCAATAAAGACAAAAGAGGACTGGCAGAATTTGTTTGATGTAGCCAGCAAACAAATTGAGGTACAAAAAGAAACTATCAGGCAACAGCTTGAAATGATTGATGTGCAGAAACAGGAGATTTTAAAACAGAAAACTGTACTTGACAGCCTTGATAAAGAGGTAATTGCTAAAGAAAAAGCCCTTAATGAAAAGCAAAGGGTTTTAAACCTCCAGGTAGCACAGATCTCGAAACAACAGGGAGAGATCTCGGTTCAGAAACAAACTATAATTGTTCAGCAGAATGCAGTTAAAGTTCAGCAGGATACGCTCGCAAACCAGAAAGCAAAAATTGGTTTGCAGATTGCCATGATAGACGGGCAGCTAAAAAAGATAAGTGATCAGGAAAGCAAGATTAAGATTCAACTGGCAACTCTCGAAAAACAGAAGATAATTCTCTATTTTATTCTGTTTGTTCTCGTCCTGGTCAGCTTCCTTGTCTATTATATTTACAGAGGTTACAGGATCAAAAAAGAGGCGAATATCAAACTCGAAGAGAAAAACAGGACTATCTCCGCACAAAAAGATGAAATTGAAAAACAAAGGGATGTTGCTGCTGCCCAGCGCGATCAGATTGCATATCAGAAAAAGCATATCACTGATAGTATTATGTATGCCAAGCGAATACAGACAGCCCTCTTGCCCTCGCTTGAACTTTTCAGCGACAAGCTGGAGCATTTTGTATTATATAAGCCTCTGGCTATTGTAAGTGGCGATTTTTACTGGGTAAGCTCAAAGGATAATATTCAGGTTATTATTGCTGCCGACTGTACCGGGCATGGGGTCCCGGGCGCCTTTATGAGCATGCTTGGTGTCACAATGCTGAATGAAATTGTAAACGGGAAAGGGATATTAATGCCGGACCAGATAATAGAAAACCTCAGACAGGGGATAATTAAATCTCTTAAACAGGTTGTTGATGAGGATACAGTGAAAGACGGGATGGATATTGCTGTGTGCGTTGTGGACTTTAATGAGAATATTCTCTGGTATGCGGGAGCGAACAATCCATTGTATCTTATAAGAGGAGGAGAGCTTATCCATTACAGACCGGATAAAATGCCTGTAGCAATTCACTATAAAATGCTGCCATTCACTCTGAATAAAATTGAACTTCAGAAAGGTGATACCTTTTATATCTTTTCTGATGGTTATGCTGATCAGTTCGGCGGACCGAAAGAGAGAAAATTCATGTCAATGCAACTTAAAGAGACACTTGTGGAACTTGCAGGAAAACCAATGCTGCAGCAGGGGGAAAGATTAAATGAGATTTTTGAGGAATGGCGCGGAGACAACTCCCAGGTAGATGATGTTACCTTAATAGGAGTAAGGTACTAATCACATTCGTACTTTGTGGTATTCCCGCCGACAGTTGTACCCGGGTCTATTTCTTTTGCAGTCAAGTCAACACCACAATACTGCGTTGGATCACCAGGATTACCAACAATATTCCCATTACTGTCGCGCGTAACCAGCTTGCAGTTTTTACAGGCCTTTGAGCAGGATGGAGCTGTAAATACAAGCAGAATTAAGCACACTGCATAAATAATTTTCTTTTTCATGGTAATTTTATTTCAGGTCAAATATACAAAACTCTTTTTATTTGTTTTCACACAATACATTAACAACAATTCAGGGATAAAAGTTGCCTTGGGAATAATTAATAATCGATTATTGTCTGTTTAATGCAGCAAAAGGTTAAATTTCAAGTCCTTCTATCAGGAATGAAAATATTTATAAATGGAATTTAAAAATTAATATCATGGAAGAATCAAGAATGAAAAAACATGTAACCGTGGTAGGCGCTATTCAGGTTGGCGCAGGTATTCTCGGTTTTATAGGAGCACTTACTGTATTCTTTGCACTGAATTTTGCAAAAGGGATGGTTGGGGATGATGATGTACCAACTGTTGTACTTAGTTTTCTCTCAATTAGTCTTCCCATACTTATCGGGTTTATGGCAACACTTAGTCTGGTAGGCGGTATAGCTCTTTTGTCGTTCAGGAGCTGGGCAAGAATTCTTGTCATGATTGTATCTGTAATGGGGTGTTTCTTTATTCCAATTGGTACACTGATAGGGGTGTATTCAATCTGGACCCTTATGCAAGATGATACCATAAAATTGTTCAAGCCACAACCATAGAAATTAAATTTAACTTATCGGAGGGTCGATGATCAATGATTCCGGAATTCGCCCGCCCGAACGAGTGTTCAGTCGGGCGGGGATTTTGGATTTCGGAATTTATTCTTAATCCGCAATCCACAATCCGCAATCCGCAATTTCTTAAAATATTAGTACTAAATTAGAGGTTGAATTCTTTATATTCGGCCTCTTTTTTTATTACAAATAGTTGATAATATGAGTGACGACAATAAAATTATTTTCTCAATGTTCCGTGTGGGGAAAGTATATCCACCTCACAGGCAGGTGCTTAAAGATATTTCACTTTCATTTTTTCTCGGAGCCAAAATCGGAATAATCGGTCTGAATGGTTCCGGTAAATCAACTTTGCTTCGTATCATAGCAGGCCTCGAAAAAGAGTACCAGGGACAGGTTACTTTCANNGTGGGTCATCTTTCCCAGGATCCGCTTCTTGATGAGACCAGAACGGTGCGTGAGGTAGTTGAGGAAGGAGTTAAAGAAACTGTTGAAATAATTGCAGAGTTTGAGAAGATTAACAACAGTTTTGGTGATCCTGCGGTTTTTGAGAATCCTGACAAGATGCAACAGTTAATGGATAAGCAGGCCATCCTCCAGGAAAAAATAGAATATCTCGACGGCTGGAATCTCGAACATAAGCTGGAAAGAGCAATGGATGCCCTGCGATGCCCTGAGAGCAACAGCAGGGTGAATGTCCTTTCCGGCGGAGAAAGAAGACGTGTCGCATTATGCAGACTGCTGCTCCGGCAACCCGATATTCTTTTGCTGGATGAACCCACCAACCACCTTGATGCAGAATCAATCCAATGGCTCGAGACATTCCTGAAACAATATCACGGAACAGTTATTTGTATTACACATGACAGATATTTCCTCGATAATGTCGCCGGCTGGATCCTTGAACTCGACAGGGGAGAAGGTATTCCATGGAAAGGTAATTATTCATCCTGGCTTGAACAGAAAGCGAAGAGGCTTGAAGCCGAAGAGAAGGGAAACGTAAAAAGAAGAAAGATACTTGAAAGGGAACTTGAGTGGGTGAGAATGTCCCCCAAAGCAAGACATGCAAAATCCAAGGCAAGATTAGGCGCATATGAAAATCTTCTGAATCAGGACGTAAAGCAAAAAGAAGAGAAACTTGAAATATTCATTCCCAACGGACCGCGGCTTGGGGATAAAGTAATTGTTGCATCGCACCTGGCAAAGTCTTTTGGTGACAAGCTCCTTTTTGATGATCTTGAATTCAACCTTCCTCCAAACGGTATAGTCGGGGTTATCGGTCCGAATGGTGCCGGCAAAACAACCCTTTTCAGAATGATAATGAAACAGGAACATGCTGATAAAGGAGACTTTGAAGTAGGTAATACCGTGACTCTTGGCTATGTCGACCAGGCGCATGAAGCAATTGATCCGGCAAAAACAGTTTATGAGGTTATTTCCGGCGGTCAGCAGGATGTAATGGTCGGAAACCGGCTTGTAAATGCACGGGCTTATGTTGCCAGGTTTAATTTTACCGGGGCAGACCAGGAAAAAAAGTGTGGGATGCTGTCAGGTGGAGAAAGAAACCGGCTTCACCTTGCTCTTACTCTGAAATCAGGAGCTAATGTTCTCCTTCTGGATGAGCCTACCAATGATATTGATGTAAATACTTTAAGGGCGCTTGAAGAGGGGCTGGAGAATTTTGCAGGCTGTGCCGTAATAATATCGCACGACAGATGGTTTCTCGATCGGGTTGCAACCCACATCCTGGCATTTGAGGGAGACTCCAAAGTAGTATGGTTTGAAGGTGGCTATACCGACTATGAAGAAAACTTCAGGAAAAGAGTGAATGACACTACGCCCAAAAGAATAAAATTTAAGAAACTTATCGCTTAAATTTGACCTGGAACCTATTTCTTCAGGCTGGCTTTTGATAAAATATAATCGGGAATTGCGACATTGAAATTTATATCTTCAATCAGGAACTCTGTCCCTTCTCCATCTTTAAGTACATCCTTGAATAAGATCCTTTTGGGGAACCATCTGCCTTGAATTTGCTTAACATCAGATAATTGCATCTTTTTCAGAAGAACACCACTTTTTGCATACAGCTCCTTTTTTAATGGGATAAAGCGATCCTTATCTACCCAGACTTTTTGAGTCTGGTAAGCAACGTCGGGAGTATTTGCAGTAAGTGAAATAACCCAGCAAATCCTGTCGTCAAGTTTTTCTTCCCCATCTATTTTCCCGGAATAATGATTAAGCAGGTGAGGATCTTCCATCATATCTTCATAGGACAGATCAGAGCCCATAACTGATTGTCTGAGCATATGACCTGAAATCTGGATAATCCTGTCTGTTGAAGGAGAAAAAATCCATAACTGATCTTCCAGCTTCAACATTTTTGTTCCCTGCTCACGTGGTGGAGATAAGTACTCGGAATAGGATTTCTTTTCCCCGATGCTCCATGTTTTAGATTCAATTGTACGGGTATTTCTCG
>PMEC01000251.1 GCA_003155705.1 Bacteroidales bacterium | reverse complement strand
TCGAATTTTGATTTGGTAACTGAATCGTTTACATTAATTGCAGGAACAAGAAGTTCACCATTTTCCATCATCTGGTAGAGCCTGTGCACTCCGGTAGTAGTTTCTTCTGATATCCCTTTTAACTCGCCTACAGTTCTGTGCCATCTTTCGGGGTCTTCTGCAAGTATCTCTTTTAAAGCGGATAATATAATACCTTCCTCCCTGTTTGCAGGTTTTTTATCAAGTATGGAAGGATCCTTTTCTGCTTTAAAACCCAGATGAACCATCAGTGAAGCATCTCCGCCATCATCAACAATAAGGTTTGGTCCTTTTCCTTCGGGGAATGCAAGAGCCTGGGCTGTACACCACCAGTACTCCTCAAGAGTCTCACCTTTCCACGCAAAAACAGGAATTCCACTGGCGGCAATAGCGGCCGCAGCATGATCCTGCGTTGAAAATATATTACAGCTTGCCCAGCGGACATCAGCACCAAGTTCTGAAAGTGTCTCAATAAGAACGGCAGTCTGGATCGTCATATGAAGCGATCCTGTTATTCTTGCTCCCTTTAGAGGTTTCTGAGAAGAATATTTATTCCTGATTGCCAGTAATCCCGGCATCTCTTTTTCGGCAATTTCTATCTCTTTTCTGCCAAAATCGGCCAGGGAGATATCTCTAACTTTATACTTCATTGTTGCTAGAAGTTGATTCATAATTTATCTGTTTTAGGGATACAAAGATAGCAAAAAAAGTGATTTATTTTTTCAGGAACCGCAGAGCCATCTTTTTATCAATTGCAAGCTGCTCAGCAAGAAGAGTAATATTGTCAAATTTAATTTCGTCTCTGAGTCTGTGTCTGAACACAACACAAATTTTTGAATTATATATATCCCTTTCAAACCCGAAGATATTTACTTCTATTGTTTTTTTCCGCGGATCATTATTTACGGTTGGATTCGATCCGATGCTCAACATTCCATGATATTTGGATCCCTCAAAAAAAACATCAACTGCATAGACTCCGTCTTTTGGTATAAGTTTGTGCCTATAATCGGAAACTATATTGGCAGTAGGATATCCAATTTCTTTCCCCAGATGCCTTCCTTCAACAATTGTTCCATTCAGAAAATAATCATAACCAAGCAGACTGTTTGCTTCATCCAGATCTCCCCTCAACAATGCCTCACGGATTAAAGATGAACTTACACTACCTTTATCCGTATCAAGTGCTTTTACCTGTTCAACAACAATACCAAATGACTCTGCACAACGCCTGATTGTTTCAAAATCACCATCCCTCCTTCTGCCAAAATGATGATTAAAACCGGCAATCAGATATTTTGTTCCGACTTTTTTCACAAGTATCTCTTCAATAAACTCGCACGCTTCCTTATTACTTAGTTCATGATCGAATGGAATAATGATAAGATGGTCAACTCCTTCTTTTTCGAGTAAAGATATCTTCTCTTCAAGGCTTGAGAGAAAAGTCAGGGTGGTTGGGTCCTGAGAAAGTACAAGACGCGGATGCGGAAAGAAAGTAATTATTACAGACTCGTTGTTTGTACTTTTAGCCATATTTACCAAACTGGTAATAAGAGCCTTATGTCCGCGATGAACACCATCAAAAATTCCCAGTGTTACCACCGGATTTAATAAATTCAGATTTTCATATCCCTCGTGGATGATCATGATTCTTAAATATGATGACAAAATTATAAAAGCCGGTGAATATGGCACCGAATTCTATAAGCTTTATATAGGAATTTTATGTAACACTCTGACTTTTTTTCATATATTTATGAAACGATATTAATAATAGAATTATGAGTTCCGGGAAGTTCTACACTTCTGATCCATGGTTAAATCCATTTATCGGTGTTATTGAGAACCGTATAGAAAAATGCTTAGCTAAAGAAAAAGAGCTTACAGGAAATATTACTCTCAGCGATTTTGCCTGTGGCCATCACTACTACGGATTACATAGAACAGATAATAAGTGGGTTTTCAGGGAATGGGCTCCGAATGCAACATCGATTTTTCTTACAGGAACTTTCACGGGATGGACTGAAAAGGACAATTATAAGCTGAAGAAAATAAATACTTATGGCGACTGGGAAATTATCCTGTCAGAAGAGGCTTTGAAACACGGTGATCTTTTCAAATTATCGGTTCACTGGGATGGGGGAAATGGTGAACGTATTCCATCTTATGCAGACAGAGTAATTCAGGATGACAAAACGAAAATATTCTCAGCGCAGGTATGGGCGCCAGAATCTCCTTATAAATGGAAATCTGCGAATGTCAGGGTAAAGGACATATCTCCGGTAATTTATGAAGCGCACATTGGAATGGCTACTGAAGCAGAGAAAATCGGTACATATTGTGAATTTACCCATAATATTCTGCCAGTTATTTCTTCTTCTGGCTATAACACATTGCAGCTCATGGCCATACAGGAACATCCGTTCTATGGTTCATTCGGATATCATGTTTCAAATTTCTTCGCTGCTTCCTCAAGATTTGGCTCTCCTGATGATCTTAAAGAACTTATCGATAGTGCTCATGGATTTGGTATCAGGGTAATTATGGACCTGGTGCATTCCCATTCGGTAAAGAACAGCAATGAAGGGCTTGGATTATTTGATGGTTCCATGGATCAATATTTTCACACCGGTGAAAGAAGAAACCACAGGGCATGGGATTCATTATGTTTTAATTACGGGAAAAATAATGTTCTTCATTTCCTTCTTTCCAACTGCCGGTATTGGCTCGAAGAGTATAAATTTGACGGTTTCAGGTTTGATGGTATAACCAGTATGATCTATTATGATCATGGCCTTGAGAAGAATTTTGTCTCTTATGAAGATTATTTCAATGGAGGGCAGGATGAAGACGCACTCGTATATCTTTACCTGGCTAATAAATTAATCCATTCTTTTAGTCCGGGAGCAATTACCATTGCTGAGGAAATGAGCGGGATGCCGGGTATTTCTGCACCCACAGGGCAGAAAGGATATGGATTTGATTACCGGCTGTCGATGGGGGTCCCCGATTTATGGATCAAACTGGTAAAAGATACTTTTGATGAGGCCTGGGATATGGGGACCCTCATGCATGAGCTTACACAGCACCGCCCCGAGGAAAAAATCATCTCTTACTGTGAATCTCACGACCAGGCGCTTGTTGGAGATAAAACACTTATATTCAGAATGATAGATGCAGACATGTATACAGGGATGACCAAGGATTATCACAACCTGGTCATTGACAGAGGCATGGCCCTGCATAAAATGATCAGACTAATAACGTTTGCTACCGCAGGAGGTGGTTATTTGAATTTCATGGGGAATGAATTCGGACATCCTGAATGGATCGATTTTCCGAGGGAAGGAAATAACTGGAGCTACAAATATGCCAGAAGACAATGGCAGCTTTCAAAAAACGAGGATCTGAAGTATCATTTTCTTTCTGCTTTTGACAAAGAGATGCTCCGGATAAACCACAATAACAAACTCCTTGAACATAAATATATAAACAGGATTATTGAAAACAATTTTGATAAAGTAATAATATTTACCCGGGGGGAATACCTTTTTGTTTTTAATTTCCATCCCACAAACTCTTATACGGATTATGGTATTTCTTTGACCGGGAAGTTCAGAATCCTCCTCGATTCTGATGATCCGAAGTTCGGAGGATTTAACAGGATAGACAGATCTGTCGTTTACAGGTCCGTCAGAAAGACAGAAAAACGCACATTAGGTGTACCTTTTTTACTTTATCTGTATTTGCCGGCTAGAACAGCAATAGTGTTTAAAAAGGAATCCATAAAGAAGGTTACAGATATCTAATCAATCCATCTCAGGAGGTAAAAGTCCTGTCGGTGGGGAAGATCCTTGTGCTTCGGATAAATTCTTATCCCATAAAAATATGTCCCGGCTTTTTCGGGAATCATATGTACCCTGTACAGGCACTTTCCGCTTTTGCAGCTTACCAGTGTAAACTCCTGACTGGCCACAAACTCATGTTCTCCGGTTTTCAACATATGAGTAATGATAAACTCCACTCCGACGTTTTCCTTTGGAATGTTATTTACATTTAGAGCAATTTCAGCTCTGTAATCATGACCTGACCGATAAACATTTTCTTTGGGTTTTTCAAAATGGTAATTTAGTACCTCAATATTATCCCATTCACTTATTATTGTTTTCTTCCATGCTGCCAGCTCTTTCGCTTTTTCGAAATTATTGTCAACGAGGCGTTTGCTTCTATCCCAGAGTTTATTATAATACTTCTCAAAATAGTCATCAATCTGTCTTTTCATGGTAAATTCAGGTGCAATCTTTACCATTGTATTTTTAATGAGACTTATCCACTCCGAGGAAAAACCTTGTTCATTAAGTGAATAATATGCCGGAACTATTTCAAATTCGAGCATATTATATATTGTTTCAGCATCAACATCATCCTGGAGATCCTGGTTAGTAAAAGTTTGTTTTTTAGGCAGAGCCCAGCCTGCAAAAGCATGGTATCCTTCCACCCACCAACCGTCGAGTACACTGAAATGCAAAGTCCCGTTCATAACGGCTTTTTCACCGCTAGTCCCAGATGCCTCCATAGGCCGGGTAGGCGTATTGAGCCAGATATCAACACCTCTGACAAGATATTTCGCCATTTCAATGTCATAGTTCTCCAGGAAAATCACCTTACCAGAAAACTGAGGCATCTGAGAAATCTCATAAATTCGCTTAATCAGGTCCTGTCCCCCTCCATCATTCGGATGTGCCTTACCCGCAAAGATGAATTGAACAGGTCTTTTAGGATCATTTACAATCCGTGCCAGTCTGTCCAGATCCCTGAACACCAGACTGGCACGCTTATATGTAGCAAAGCGTCGTGCAAAGCCTATTGTCAATGCCTTTTCATCAAGATGAGTGCTGATGTTTAACAATTTCCTGGGACTGACATGCATATCCATCATTTCTGCCTGCAGCTTCTGTCTGATACGTGCAAAAAGTTTCTTTTTCAGATCTCTTTTGATATCATAAATTCTTTTATCATCAACATTATATAATCTTTCCCAGAGAGATCTGTCCGTCTGGTCAAAGTTGTGGCTTCCTGTAAGTTCTTCATAGAATTTCTGCCATTCAGGTGCCAGCCATGTATGATAATGAACTCCATTTGTAACATATCCTATAAAAAGTTCATCTTTCAGGTATCCCGGCCATAGTTTATTAAACATACTGCGACTGACTTCACCATGAACTTTACTTACACCATTTACCTGCAGAGACATTCGTGTTGCCAGATAACTCATGTTAAATTTTCGGTCTGGTTCTCCTTCGCAACGACCCAGCCCCATTAGTTGATCCCAGGAAATTGTTAAACGGCTATGATAATGAGAGATGTATTTACGAAGCAGATCTTCTTCAAACGCATCATGTCCGGCCGGGACAGGTGTGTGTGTAGTAAAAAGGGTGGAGGTTCGTACAACTTCAAGTGCCTGACTATATGTAAGATGATTATCAGTAATAAGAATTCTCAGGCGCTCCAGGCTTATGAATGCCGAATGACCCTCATTACTATGATAAAGGTCGGGTGTAATACCCATTTCATTTAATGCTCTTATACCTGCGATACCCAAAATTAGTTCCTGTCTCAATCTGTTTTCACTGTCGCCGCCATAAAGGTGATGAGTGACTGTGCGGTCTTCCGGGGAGTTCTCTTCAAAGTCTGTATCCAGCAGATATAAGCTTACTTTTCCTACCTTGGCTTCCCATATTCTTACTTTTACACTTCTTCCCGGCCAAACTATGCTGACCGACATGTGATTACCGCTTTTGTCTTTAACGGGTCTTATTGGAAGATGAGAAAATTCCTCGGCCTCATAAATCGCTAATTGTTCTCCTCTTGGACCAAGTTTCTGCCGGAAATATCCGAATCTGTACATTAGTCCGACGCCTATTATTTTAAGGTTTGAATCACTTGCTTCCTTAAGGTAATCTCCTGCCAAAATTCCCAGACCGCCTGAATAAATTTTCAAACAGGGATGGATTCCAAACTCCATGCTGAAGTAGGCAACTGATGGGTTACTATTATCATCAGGACGTTTTAAATTAGTTTTGAAAACCTCAAATGTCTTATCAAGGTCGATGAGAAATTCCTCATCTTCTTCAAGAACCAATAATCTTTTATAATCTATTTTTTCAAGCAGAAGTTTAGGGTTATGGTTTACCTCATCCCAAAGCGATGGATCCATCCTCCTGAAAAGCAGTTCTGCCTCAGGGTTCCACGACCACCACAGGTTACCGGCAAGTTCTTTCAGCCCTATCATTCTTTCAGGAACGTCGCTCTGAACATAAATATCCTTCCAGACAGGAACCTGATGCGGCTTCCTGATTTGAAAACCGGGTGTTTCAATAAATTGTGCAAATTCCCGCGGTTCATTTCTCCTTTCCTGGCTATGTGTAAGAGCATAATCATAAGCTGAAAAATAATGACTGACAAGGCTGTCCCACATGGCAATCCTTGAGATTTCATGCGCTTTCCCCCTTGCTTCATATATACCCTTTTCATCAAGTCTGATGAGTTGAGTAATGAATTCTCTTATTTTTGTAATTACTTCATATTCGTTATCATCTGTTCGTTCAATAACAGAAATACCATTGCCGGGATTCTCAAAATATGTTTTTACCCAGAGACCGAATCCCGATAGAGATGTGGTAATTGTTGGTATTGAAAACATAAGGCTTTCCAGAGGAGTATATCCCCATGGTTCATAGTAAGAAGGAAATATTGTAAGATCAAAACCGATGAGCAGATCGTAATATGGGATATTAAATATCCCGTCATCGCCATTAAGGTAAGATGGAACAAAGATTATCTTGACTTTAGTATCAGCCGAATTATCAAGATTATTCACGGAGATTCTGTTGAGCACAAGATCATTTGCGGGATAGTGAAGAGAATGTGTAAGATATTTATCAGCTACCGGCAGCGGGCCCTTATCATAGAGGAAGTCGATAATGTCCTGTCTCGGGCCCTTGTGATAAGCAGGAATTAGAATAAACGCAACACACTCCTTCTCAAGCTTCTCTTTCTTTTTAAGTTCGCCCAAAGCATCGATAAAAATATCGATACCTTTATTTCTGAATTCATATCTTCCGCTGGTAGCAACGAGCATTGCATCTTTTTGAACTTTATATCCCAGAACTGCTTCAGCCACACCTATCAGCTTATCGCGGGCCGCATTCCTTTTAATTACAAAAAGATCCGGCCCTGGCACAAATGAATCTTCAAAACCGTTAGGTGTTACAATATCGACCTCTTTACCCAGAAAATGGGCACACTCTCTTGAAGTTATTTCACTTACAGTTGTAAAAACGTCTGCTTCCGTTGCTGATATTTTTTCAAGTGATTGTTTAGCCACAACATTGAATTCCCTTGCAATCTGAATCGGGTTGTATTCATTCATCTTACCATACAAAGGCCGGTTATTGCCTGCGATGGCACGCCCAAGCACAGTGGCATGTGTTGTTAGTGATGTGGCCACCCATGGTACATGCATTTTAAGATAAAGGACTCCTGTACCCGTCATCCATTCGTGGAATTGAGCAACTATATCATGATGTTCGTGGTAAAATGATGTAAAGCTTTCTATTAATTTACCTGCTGCATAACCAAACAGGGCAGGTTCAACATAGTCCCATTGACCCGAGATACTATCGAGTTTAAAAGTCTCCCAGAATCTTGCAAAAATCTCGTTTTGTTGTCCAAAATAAGGAGTAAAATCTATTAAAAAAACAATTGGTTTGCCAGCAATGTTCCATCTTCCGGTTCTGACTCTTAATCCCTCCGATGCAGCCCGGTTTCTCCACTCAACAAAAAGAGAATCATCCGGAATGAATTCAGGGTTAGTTACCTCTTCACGCCATGCATCAGGCCCGATAAGGATGTAATTATCACCTAATTCATTTACAATATTCAGCGCTTTTGTCGAGATAACCGTATGTATTCCACCAACTTTATTACAAACTTCCCAACTTGTTTCAAATAGAAATTCAACCTTCATTATGACGTTCTTGTTTAAAATTTAATATACACAGAGATTTATTTGGCTTCATTTTTTCTGCCGCGGGCCGATTTTGTTTTCGGGGATATTTTCCGGGCAGTTGGCTTTCTTATTCTTGCAGATTTTGGTTTCTCAGTTGATTTTATTTTTTCAGGAGCTAGAGATTTTGTTTTTGATCTTGAGACAGTTACTTTGTCAACAGAATTCGATTTGGTTACAGCTGCTGATTTCGTCTTGACTTTAGTTTTGGGAATGACTTTCTTCTTTGGTTTAATCTTAGAAAGCTTTTTATTCAGAGTAACTAATTCGGAAGCCTGCCTGACAATTATTTCTTCTTTTGCCTTTATTTGTGAATCAAGTTTTAATATTTCTATCTGTTCATCTGTAGCAGGGCACATCCTGTTTAACCTGATTTCAAAATCACTTAAAACATTCATATAATTCATAAATGCGTCATAGGGAGTTTCGTAAGGGTTAAAATAAGCATGAACAGCTCCGTCGGAAAAAAACTTTGTGCACATATAATAAAAATGGTCGCTGGATTGAAGAAAGAGCCAGTCTTTTTTCAACAAATCGTACTGACAGTTATTTACCTTTTCTGTCAGTGAATATAATTTTTCAAAGGCAGCATTTTGCAGTTCGTTACCCAACCAGGCTGTGATATCCCGTTCCTCATCTGCCCAGGAAATAGGAGAGGGAACACTTATTGCAGAAACTGGTTGCAGATTATCAGCTACTTCAGAAGGAGTCATAAATTTGAATGAAGTTTTTTTCAGAACAGCGCCTGGCAGGTGTGAAAGAAAGTCCAAAATACCGGTTTCTTTCCAATTATGTTCGCCAAAGGTCTCATAATCAATGAAAATGTTAACCAGTTCGCTTTTAGGTGCAAGTTTATTGAGCCATGAAGCATATTTATCGGTAGTAAGCGGCCATTCATTCCAGTTCCTGTTAGAAAATCTGAATGCAATATCATCGCTTAGTACAAAATTTCTCAACAGGACTTTCAGGCGTGGATTTATAGCATTGCAATAGAGATAGTTAGGGCTTTTCCATCCCAGAACATGTTTCGCACCTTCTGTCAGAATAGCCTTAAATCCCATTTCAGCAACCCAGGAGCCTATCTGATCGGAATATATTAACTCGGTGTTGCGGAAAGAGGTCGGTTCAACACCAAGGTATTCCTTTAGCAAAATCTTATGCTCGTTAACCTGTCTGATAAATTCATTCTTGTTTTTCAGGGAAGACAGGGAATGAGCTTCAGTTTCGGACAGGAATTCCACCATTCCTGTTTCGGCAAGTTTCCTGAAAGAATCAAGCACCTCAGGAGCATATAACCTGAACTGGTCAATAACTATTCCTGAAAGGGAGAAGGCTACCTTGAATTTACCCTTATGTTTGGTAATAAGGTCCATAATAATATTATTGGCAGGCAGATAACATTTTTCAGCAACTTTTCTCAGTATGGATTCATTGGTGAAATCATCATAATAATAGTGATCATGCCCAAGGTCAAAGAACCTGTATCGTTTCAGACGGTATGGTTGATGAACCTCAAAATAAAGGCAGATGGCTTTTTTTACTACTGAACTCATATCCTAACTCTTATGATTTGCAATAACTTCATTATAAATATTTCTTACATGCCTGGCTGAGTTATCCCATTTAAGTTTAATTACTTCCTCTTTCCCGTTTTTTATAAACATCTGGGAAAGAGCAGGGTATGTAAGAATTCCGTAAATAGCATCAGCCATAGCGTCGATATCCCAGAAATCGACTTTTACGGCATGGGTAAGAATTTCAGCGACACCCGATTGTTTACTTATTATTACCGGGACTTCTGATTGCATTGCCTCAAGGGGAGAAATTCCAAAAGGTTCTGAAACAGAAGGCATTATATATACATCGCTCATTGAAAGCAGTGTAAAGACATCGTTGCCCCTGAGAAATCCTGTGAAGTGAAAACGATCAGTTATTCTGAGGGAGGCCGCTCTTCTGATCATTCGTTCCATCATATCTCCGGATCCTGCCATAACAAACCTGACGTTTTTCATTACCTGAAGAACCTTATAGGCAGCTTCAATGAAATATTCAGGTCCCTTCTGCAGTGTTATTCTTCCAAGAAACGTGACAACCTTTTCTTCAAATCCTTTTACTGCATTCGTTTCTTCTGTAAGACAAACGGGTTCCACTGCATTATAAACAGTTTCAACTTTTGCCGGGTCGATATGATACTTATTTATTACAATGTCTCTTGTAAGGTTGCTGACGGTAATTATTTTTGATGCAGCGTCCATCCCGTTTTTTTCAATACTGTAAACATCCGGGTTGACGCTACCTCCGCTCCTGTCGAAATCGGTTGCATGAACGTGAATTACAAGAGGTTTCCCTGATACCTCCATAGCTGCAATTCCTGCAGGATATGCAAGCCAATCGTGTGCATGTATGACATCAAATTCATTATCGGTCGCAATTACTGCTGCCACAACTGCATATTTCTGTATCTCTTCCATCAGATTACCATCGTACCGGCCAGAAAAATCAATTTTTCCCTCATTGTTTGTATGAACAAGCATTCTCATTTCTGAGACTTCTGATCGGGTAAGTTTCCAGAAATCTTCAGGATCGATATAGGGCACAATCTTAGAAGAAACTTCAATTTTTTCGAAGGGATGGGTGTATCCTTTGTAATAAATATGTTTATACGCTACCGGAATTTTGTTTGCACCGATCAGCCTTACCATTGACTGGTCTTCATCTCCCCAGGTTTTAGGTACAACAAAGATTACCTCCATGTCATCGAGAGTGGCCATACCTTTTGTCAGACCATAACTGGCTGTGCCAAGACCTCCTGAAATATGAGGCGGAAATTCCCACCCAAACATCAACACACGCATATCCCTATTGTATTATATATCTGAGTATTTATTATCGAGAAGTTCAATCATTCTTAATACTTCGCCAACACTCCAGGCCTGAGAAATTGCTCCACGGGGTGCATGAGGCGGATCACCATCGTAAATTTCAGAAATCGTACTTACTCCATGTTCATTCATGACCTCTTCAAATCCATAAATTAGCTTTCTTACTTTATTAACTCCCTGTTTACCATAAATTCTAAGCCATCCTTCGCAGTATGGACCAACAAGCCATGGCCATACTGTTCCCTGGTGATATGCGCTGTCGCGTTCCTCCTGGTTGCCATAACAGGTTCCTTTATACAGATTATTCCGGGGTGATAATGTTCTTAATCCTCTTGGCGTAACAAGCTCCTTATCTGTAACATCCAAAACTTTTTTTATTTGTTCGCTATCCAGCATTGAAAAGGGCAGTGAAGTAGCAATGACCATATTGGGTCTCACAAACATATTCTGTCCTTCTTCATCATTCACATAATCTGCAAGATAACCTGCTTTGTTATTCCAGAACAAGTCAATAAATGATTTTTTGACTAAATCAGGTAAAGATTCAAAACTTTTTATAAATGATTTATCTTTGGCCTTTCGTGCCATCTCAAGTGAAAAGCATATTGCATTGTACCACAGGGCATTGACCTCAACAGCATAACCTCTTCTGGGAGTAACAGGGATTTCATGAACAACGGCATCCATCCAGGTGAGAGCCTTGCCCGGAGCATCAGCATAAATAAGTCCGTTTTCGCGCATATGGATGTCGAACGCAGTCCCGTTTCTGAAAGACCTCAAAATAGATTTTGCCGCTTCGCCATATCTTTCCCAGCAATCGAGTCCACCGCTTTCAAGATATTTCTGTAAAGTCCAAAAGAACCACAATGGCGCATCAATTGAGTTATATGCAGGATTATTGGCATTTCCCATGTTTGGGAATAACCCGTCTTTTAGTCTTGCTATCTGTGTATCAAGAACATCAGTATAAAGGGAGATTTTCTGTCTTGCAAGTACCAGTCCCGGAAGTGAGATAAAAGTATCTCTTCCCCACGCACCAAACCATGGATAACCGGCAATAATAAGAGTTGAACTGCCTCTTTTTTCGATAAACTGCTGCGCGGCATTCCTCAGACAATTTGAAAAACTGTCCCTGGGAATTTTCCCGGAAACGGTTTTTGTGAATTTTTGTTTTAGTCCGGAAGGTTTTTCCTCCTTTGTAGAAGCTGAAAAAACAATACTGTCTCCTTTTTTTACTTTGATTTCAAAAAAACCGGGAGTAAAAAGGTCCTCTGTGTAATCATAGCCTCTCTTCTGTTCTTCAGGATATTCAATACCATAATACCAATCAGGTACAGGTATAAAATCGGCTTTGTCTGAGAGTTGCATGTGCAACCAGGGAAAGCCATTATAGAGACGGTTCTTTATCCCGTTGTTAATGTAATCTACTTTGGTATAGGCATCCATATTTGCATGGGTAAGCTGATGGATGTTNNCTGAAGGCCAGTAATGGTTTGATCTGCAGTTTCATTGATTCATTAGCCTCAAGAATCGTATATCGCACAAGAAATTGTTCCTCATAATGAACCAGAAGTCTTTCCTCTTTTAGGATTACACTGCCTACCTTGTATATCCGCATGGGTATTTTTTCCGTCTCAAAATCCTCAATATATTTATGCCCTTTCGGATTGAAAAAATCTCCTTTATACTTACGGACGCCAATGTTAAAAGATCTTTCGTTATTTACTAAAGTTACATCAAGTGTCGAAAGAAGAACAAATCTTTCCCCGCCCAATTCATCAACGGGGCAAACAAGCGATCCATGATATTTCCTTGTATTGCAGGCAACTATGGTAGTTGATGCATAGGATCCCGCTCTGTTTGTTCTCAATACCTCCCGGCTGAGTGAATATTCAAGGTTAACAACTTGACTTTTATCAAACTTAATATAACCCATAAGTCGTTCTGTTAAATGTGTTTAAAAACCCTATTAAGTTAGCCATTTTAATTTAATCCGGCAAGTGATACATTAATAAATCGCTCAAATGTAATCAGAATGTAGCATTTAATCATAATTTTCAGTCACTCAGTTAATCTAAATAATGCAAAATTATAAAAGGAATAAAAAAAGAATAACTTTGCAGCTCAATGGAAAAAGGCATATCAATTAATAATTAAAATAATGATTAACAAACTTAGTCTGTTTCTATCGCTTATCCTGGTCATTAGCGGGTGCAAAAACAGCACTATTCAGATTTCAGGAAAGCTTCAAAATCCTGTTAAGGGAGTTTATATTTACCTGAATGAGTTAAAAACAGAATGGGCATCAGTTGATTCCCTTAAGATCGGAGAAGACGGTAAATTTAATTTCAAAAGAGAAGTAACACTTCCTGCTTTCTACCTGATTAAAATTAATAATAACGATTTTTTCACAACCCTTATTGAACCCGGAGAAAAATTAAGGATCGAAGCTATGTATGATTCGCTTAATTTTCCATCTTTTATGTCAGGATCAAAAGGCAGCGAAAAAATGGTTGCTTACAATAAAGCTCTCAGGAATACAATTTCAAAACTCATGAGCCTTAATGAGATTTACTCCCAGAACTCCGGAAATCCGGATATGTCAAAAGTAGTTCAATCGCTGGATAGCATGGCGCAGCAATATCTGAATGAAATAAACATCTATACAAAAAAATATATTGATCAGAACATCAAATCCATGATAAGCCTGGCAGCCCTTTATCAGCAGGTTGCCCCTAATGTTTATGTTTTGGATCCTGTCAGGGATATCAAATATTTTGTAAAGGTCGACTCATCACTCTACAGCCAGTATCCGGAATCGGCACCTGTAAAAGCTTTGCACGAACAGGTGCAAAGTCTTATCTCACGAGCCGGGGCTACTGCATTTCTAAAAGCAGGTGATGAAGCTCCTGAGATTTCGCTTCCCACTGCTGATGGCAAAATTGTTACTCTTTCGTCAACCAGAGGGAATATCGTGCTTCTCGATTTCTGGGCTTCCTGGTGCAATCCATGTCGTAAGGAAAATCCAAACCTGGTAAAAGCATTCAACCAATACCACAGCAAAGGATTCAAGATATTTCAGGTCTCTCTCGATAAAACAAAAGAAGAATGGCTAAAAGGGATCGGGGAGGATAACTTAAACCAGTGGATACATGTGAGCGATTTAAAATACTGGAATTCAGCTGTGGTTCCATTATATAAAATTGAAACTATCCCTTTTAATATGTTGCTCGATAACCAGGGAAAAATAATTGCCACAAACCTTAGAGGGGAAGACCTTCAGAAGAAACTTGCAGAACTATTTAATTAATGAATTTTGAAAGCTAAAACTGATTTAGAAAATTATAGATAGAACCTTTCAATTTATGATGAAAAGATTTTTGACCGTTTCAATTTCTTTGATCTTGCTTGCTGGGTGTTCAAATAAGAATTCAATAAAGATTGACGGAAATTTTAAAAACAAAAGCGACAATAAGATCTATCTCAACAGGATTGACGTGGACACATATGTTAAAATTGACTCGGTAAGGATAAAAAATAATGGAAATTTCAGATTCAGAGTTAAGGCAAATGAACCCGATTTTTACCAGATTGGAGTAACTGATTCTGACTTTATGACCATTCTGGCAAAGCCCGGAGAGAAGATAAGACTTTCTTTCAATGGGAAAAAATTATTTGAAAATTATGAAGTCCAGGGGTCGGAAGGATCAAAAAAGATTAAAATGCTTGATCAGACACTTGCCGGCACTTTAAGGAAAATTGATTCATTGAAAATAATTTATAGTGATGCTGCAAAAAGTCCGGGTTTTGACAAAACAGGGCCGATAATAAATGAAGAATATCTTAAGACAATAAAAGAACAGCGGAGAAAAAGTATTGAATTTATTCTTGGAAATCTGAATTCATTCGCTGCAATTAAGGCATTGTATCAGAAGCTGGATGATAAAACATATGTATTATATGATCAGCGTGACCTTCAGTTTCTTAAACTTGTGTCCGATAGCCTGAACTATCATTATCCAAATTCCAAACAGGCCAAAGCCCTGAAGAAAGACTTTGAAAAAGAGATGAATCAGATGTTTATGAATCAGATTGAACAGGTTGCCAGGAATGCTCCTGAAACAAAACTTGATCCAAATCTGAAAGATATGAAAGGAACCCGGATTGCCCTTTCATCTCTAAAGGGGAAAGTTGTTCTACTGACGTTCTGGGCATCTGCCTCTGAAGAAAGTGTCGCGGAAAATATAAATCTGAAAGCTCTTTACAAAACTTACAAAAAAAGAGGTTTTGAAATATACCAGGTAGACCTTGATGAAAAAGAAGATAATTGGAAGAAAGCAGTAAAATATGATGAACTACCATGGATAAGTGTCAGAGAAGACAATCCAAATAACCCTGTAAATGCCAGACTTTATAATGTCAAAACTCTTCCTGCAAATTACCTTTATGACAAAACCGGCACTATTATCGGTGTTAATCTCCATGGCAAAGCGCTTCAGATAAAACTGGTTCAACTATTTGGTAACTGATATTCAGCTTTGAAAGAAGAAAATAAAATATATTTTGCATCGGATTTTCATCTTGGCCTGCCTGCCGGCTCAAACCCCATTGACCGCGAAAAAAGAATTGTAAAATGGTTGAATACAATCGCTCTTGATGCAAAGGAAATATATCTTGTTGGAGATATATTCGACTTCTGGTGGGAATATCAACTGGTTGTGCCGAAAGGATTCACCAGATTTCTTGGAACAATATCAGCAATAACCGATTCCGGAATTCCGGTACACTTCTTTACAGGTAACCACGATATGTGGATCGGAAAATATCTGGTAGATGAATGTGGAATTATTATCCACTCATCCCCAGTCTTTGTTACATTCAATGGGAAAAAATTTTATATCGCTCATGGAGAAGGACTGGGAACAAAAAATATTGGTTATAAGATTTTGCTTTCAATTTTCAGAAACAAGCCTCTTCAGATATTATACTCTGCACTTCATCCTGCAATAGGAGTCGGAATCGGACACAAATGGTCCCTAAACAGCAGACTTGGAAAAGGTATCTCACTTCCTTTTCTTGGGGAAGAAAAAGAAGATCTGTTTTATCACTCCAAAAAGATTCTGGAAAATAATCAGGTGGACTATTTCATTTATGGACACCGTCATCTTGCCATGACATTCAAATTGCAGCAGGGAGCTGAAATATTTTTCCTGGGTGACTGGATACAAAAGGGTTATTTTGCTGAATGGGACGGTGTTGAGTTGACTCTTAGATCCGAAAACTAATTAAAATTCTCTTCTACCTTTATTGTCAGCAGATAATATGAATATTGATCATTGATATTATCAAACTGATAAACCAGTTTGTTTCCTGATTTCCTCGCCATTTCTATCAAACCCATATTTCCGGTGCTATTGGAATCGATATTTTGTTCGACTAATGCCTTTTTAAACAACTCTTTAAGACCGGCTTTATCACAACTGTTTATAGTATCAAGCTTCTCTTTAAGCTGAGCAACTTTATCATTAAGAATCAAATTACCGGTTGTTAAAGAATAAATTCCTCCTGTTAACCTTATCATGGCAATCGGCATACCCAATTCTTCTTCAACTTCACTTCCCGGACTATATTTGGCAACATTCTCAAGCGTTTCAACAAGAATACTGAAAACTTTGCGCCTAAGTACTGAATCCACATCTTCCTCCGACAATTTTGTTTCCGTAAAAGATAAAACCTCTTTACCAACATCAGAAGAAAAATGGCCTGACCAGATCAGATACACATTATTCTCAGCCATCAGCCTTTCGAGTTGCGCAACTGCTTTTCCGCGGAATGTTGATTCATGACCGGAATTATGCATTCCTACACCACCTGAATCAACTGTCTTGCTTAGAATGTAATAGGAGAATTCGTCGTCAAGTTTAATGAAATCATAATCAAGTTTATTCCCCGTTTTTTTTGCCATTTCAATCAACCCAAGTCCTGCCCCTCCTTTGTTGCTGAACTCTGCATTACTTAACATATTCCTGTACACGTTCCTGATCTCTCCTGAATCAAGTTTATTGATCTCATCAAGTTTTGTCCTGAGGTTTTCAATTTTATCAGTCTCTATTACATTTCCTGTGGTTACGGTATAGCCTGAATTGGTTTTTGAATAGACAACCAGTGACATTTCTGAATATTGATTCCTGTTGCTATGCCTTGATACATTCTGAAGGCTTTCCAGAACAAACATAAAAAGTCGCTTCCTTCCCACAAAACCAAATTCAGATGTCTCCATCTCCTTTTCCAGTAGCATAAGAAGAGAAGCAGAATTCTCATTAGTAACAACGCCCCTGTAAACAAACATCAGGCGTTCTTTCATCATTTTGTCGCGTATCCGCCTTGTGAGATCCATGCAAAGAATTTCAGCCGGGTTATTATCTTATAAAATTAACAATAAAGGATTATTTTACCAACAAAATTTCAAATAAAGGAAAATTTCAGTGAATTTTACAATTTGAAAAGCTGTTTTAGTCCAAAATGAAATGTAAGTTTAAATACCCATGTTCTATAAGTAATTAATATTACTTATTAAGTTTACCCTATGGTTTTATTTCAAAATCTGTTTTCAATGAAAACAGAAAAACTATTTTAGCATAAATTTAATATATAACATTAAGAACACAAAAATAGTTCAAAGGGAAAATCTCTGATTTATGTTTAGCAGATTTTTAAAATTTATAATCCCCCCTTTCACTTTCAGAGTCTTTTTCAGGAGAATCTTCTATTCAAATCTTAAAAAAGTTCCTCTGGAAAAACCATTGCTTTTTGCTGGAAATCATCAGAATTCATTTATGGATGGAGTACTTGTCGGATCATATCTTCCTCAACCTATTCACTTTCTCATGAGGGCCGACATGTTTAAGAATTCCGTTGCACGTTTTTTCCTTCAGGAGCTTAATGTTTCACCGGTGTACAGATTCGAAGAGGGTTTGGAAAATGTACATAAAAATCTGGAAACTTTTAAAGGGATTTACAGTATTCTGAAACAAAACGGGAATTATGTAGTTTTTTCAGAAGGGATATGCGTTCAACAGAAAAGGCTGCAAAAGCTCCGGAAAGGAACCGCCAGAATGGCATTTGGCGCTGCTGAAGAATACGGACTTGATGTCCATATCGTACCAGTAGGAATTAATTACACCTATCCATCGAAGTTCAGAAAAGAGGTCCTGATCAATTTCCATGAGCCTTTCAGCGTAAAGGAACTCCAGGAACTATATAAAATCAGCCCTGCTAAAGCATTACTTGCATTCAATCAAAGGGTTGAAGCTGGATTGCAGGAACAGGTTATAATTGTGGATAATCCTGAAAATGACTGGCTTGTTGAACATCTGCTTATAATGGGAAGGAATAATTATATACTTCCTTTTTTCAAGTGGAGATTTGATTCGGATAACAGAAGACTTCTCGAAAAAGAGATTGCTGAAAAGATCAACTTTATTGACAAGACATCAAAGACTGTACTCAATTCTCTTACTGTAAATGTGAAAAGGTATTTTGAAATTCTTGCAAAAAACAAACTTAAGGATGAAACGATAGCCAGAAAACTTGACTGGGGATTAATCCGCTATCTCTCTGTCATTTTCGGATTTCCTGTTTTTGTGATTGGCTATCTAAGTAACCTTATTCCTTACGTGGTACCGCGTTTAGCCTGCAATTTATTAATTAAAGATCCAAGGTTCTACAGTTCAGTATATATTGGGATTGGCACTGTCCTTTACCTTTTTTATTTCCCAGTAGTTCTATTGATTGCTGGTATAATTGGAGGATGGATTTGGTTTCTCCTGGGGCTTCTGGTCCCTTTAACGGGTTATTTTGTTCTATTTTATCAGGAGGTTGTGATTGAAAGATTCCAGACATTTCGTTTCGGGCTGATGAAATTAAGAAACCCAAAACAGATTTCAGAAATTGAGCTATTCCGGCAGGAGATTCTCACTGTCCTGGGAGAAATAAAACTAGATAATATGTCAAATTAGTCTTAAACTTATCTCTTCCCTGCATTTAAGACAAAAATTGAGACTTTTCTGATCAATATCTTCCACATATGTACTTGACCTCATTACGCAGGTTGGAACATAACAATGAACTAATCCAAGAGTGTGTCCAAGCTCGTGGATCACTTCTTTTGCGAAACGATCGGATATATCTTTGTTATCAGCATTAATCCCATATCGTTCATTGCTAAGTCTGTACAGGGAAGCGATTCCGGTTCGTCCGCTTAGATATGCTTGTCCGAAAATATATGTCAGGATCGGGATAAAGAGGTCCACGCTAAATAATCCAAGAGTCTTATTTTGATCTGTTGAAAATAAATAATCGACTTCCTTTAAAAGTTTTGTGCCATTATATTGTCTCCGGCCAGGATCATAAAACTCACTTAGATCAAGATGACCCTCCTTGATATTAACCTTAAAATTAAATTCTTGCTTTACTCTGTCTGCAATACTCTTAATTAAATCCTCCTCAAAGTAGCCAAAAGATACCAATGTTATATTCTGCAGATCCATTCAGATAAATATCAGATTAATTATGATATTGCAACTGAATTCTAAAAATCTTCATTGCTGAAACATTCAGGTTTATCAGATGGGATGCTATCAATCTCAAGGTTTAAAACCGTACTTTGAAATTTTATTATAGAGTGTTACCCTGTCAACCTTTAAAGCTTTTGCTGCCCGCGAAATATTCCAGTTGTATTTATTAAGAATCAGTAGAATATGGTTCTTTTCGAGTTCATCGAGACTTTCAATGGAGTTGCTCATAATTGCCTTCTCCAGGGGTAGATCCTTCAGCGAAATTTTCTTCCCGTTTCCCACGACAATTGCCCGCTCAATCATATTTTCAAGTTCACGAACATTTCCCGGGAACTTTAATTCTTCAATTCTCTTTAACGCAACCGGATCTATTGAAACTGGTGGTCTGTTCATTGATGTACAATACTTTCGGATAAAATAATCAACAAGCAGGGGAATATCTTCGATTCTTTCGCGCAATGGCGGAACATAAATATTTACCACGTTTAGACGGTAATAAAGATCTTCACGGAATGTGCCCCGTTCAACCATACCTTTAAGATCCTTGTTGGTTGCGCATATTACCCTGAAATCGGATGAAATTTCCTTGTTCCCCCCTACCCGTACAAAGCTCTTTGATTCCAGGACCCTCAGCAAATCAATCTGCATTTTAGTTGAGATAGTGGCAATCTCATCAAGAAAAATTGTCCCGTTATCAGCCATTTCAAACCGGCCTTTACGATTATACATGGCCCCTGTGAATGCTCCTTTTTCATGCCCGAATAATTCACTTTCCAAAAGACTCTCTGTTAAAGCACCGCAATGCACACTTACCAAAGGGAAGAATTTACGTGGAGAATTTGAATGAATAGCCCTTGCAACCAACTCCTTACCTGTTCCACTCTCGCCGGTTATTACAACTGAAGAACTAGACTGTGCTACACTTTCAATGTCCTTAAGAACCTTTTTCATCGGTTCACTTACCCCTATCAGATCTTCTACATTTTCCAGAGAAACAACTTTTTTCTTTAGGTTTTCATTTTCTTCTGCCAAAGAAATCTGTTTTGTTGCATTTCTGATAAGATGGGAAAGATCGTCCGGATCAAAAGGTTTAGTTATATAATCAAAAGCACCATCTTTTAATGCCTGAACGGCTGTATCAACTGTTGCAAAAGCCGTCATTACAATGACTATTGAATCTGATTTCAGCAATTTGATTCTTCTTAGCATTTCCAACCCGTCCATCCCAGGCATTTTAATATCCGCAAGGATGATGTCAAAACTGCCAGATTCGAGTATTGATAATGCTTTCTTGGCATTTTCCGCACATTCAACCCGATATCCGTCTTCCATGAACCAGTTGAACAATGAGTCTCTCACAGATTCTTCATCGTCAACAATTAATATTGAAATCTTTTTCGCCATAGATTATTCTTCTTAATTCCTGATTAAAGGTAAAGTTATTGAAATGGTTGTTCCTTTTCCCAATTCTGATTTTACATCGATTTTCCCGTTATGACTTTTTACGATTCCATGAACAATGGCTAAACCCAATCCAATACCGCTTGTATCATGTTTAGTCGAGAAAAAGGGCTCAAAAATATGGGGAATATCATCCGCTGGAATACCTATTCCGTTATCTGATATTTCAATCATTATACTATCTCCGTCAGGGTTTTTAGTGGTGACTGTAATTTCTCCGTTTTCAAGAACTGCTTCTGAAGCATTTACAAGAATAGCAACGCAAGCTTGTTTGATCTGGTTTGGGCTGCAATTTATGAGATCAGACTTAGCTGCAAAATCTGTCAGAAAGTTGATACTTGCAATTTTTATCGGATGGGTCATCAATTCATAGGTTTCCTGTAATATTTCATGAAGATGTCTTGTTTCAAAATCATCATGGTCTTTCCTTGAAAAATCCAATAATCCTTTTACGATATCGCCGCAACGTTTTGTCTCATTTTCAATCAGCTTTAAATGCCTGAGAATGGAGTCTTTTTTTGAGGTATAAATTTCAGGGTTACTCAACTGTTTATATATCAATTTAGTGTAAACAAGAATTCCCGAAAGCGGATTATTGATTTCATGTGCAACTGATGAGGACAATTTTCCAAGAGATGCTATCCTTTCAATTTGTATGAGTTCATTTTGGGCCGCTCCTAATTCTTCCGATTTTTTCTGGACCTTATATTCAAGTTGTTGTGACCAGTTTTGCAATTCTTCTGTTGCAGTCTGCAGATTATCAAGCATATCATTAAATGCCTGGGAGACCATTCGCATATCATCAAGCTGATTGGATTTAATTTCCAGTCTGGTATTCGTATTCCCGTTGGCAACTGCCTCGCTGGCTTTTATAAGTTCATTTAGTGGTTTTTTAATCTTTTTTCTGGTGAATAATATTAAAACAGAAATCAGAAGAAGAGTTATAAATGTTGCCAGCAGATAAAATTCAGTTGAGGATTTTTGCACAGCATTATCAAGATCAGCAAGCGGGATTTTTATTATCAGAGATCCCAAAACCTCTTCATTTTCCTTATGAGCATGACATGAACTTGTATAACAGGATTTTTCATTAAGAATCGGGGATCTGATCAGTAGATGCCTGTGCTGGTTATCGTTCTGATTCATCTTGCATTCACTTTTTATATCAATGATCCTGTAAGACTTTTCCTTTCTTGGAAATATGGAATTGATATTCTTATGACAATTCAGGCAATTTGGATTGCTATGGTTTGTTGTCTCAGCAGAAAAGGAAGTGTAGACCAGACTGTCCTTTTCATTATACATATTAACATCATCAATACCAGACATGGTATTAATAATATCAAGAGTGCTCTGAAGAGCACTTTTATCATTTTCAAGCATTGAATGATATAAGGATCCCTCAACGATAGACCCTATATTATTACCACTCTGACGAATAACCGTATTTAAATATTGCTCGTAAACAGACCTGAAAATGACACCAAATAACAAGAAAAATATAACGGATGAAAAAGTAATTATATAGACAACCCGGCTATAGATTGAAGAGCGAAATTTAATATACTTATTAAGGAATGTTATTCCCTTATAATTCTTATGAGTTAAATTATCCGATTGACCCATTGCCAGATTCTTATACAATTAANNTACAAGCCCATTCAAAATTCAAAAAACAGAGCATGTCACAGTGTTTTTATATTCAATATTTCAGCAGGTCAAATTTAGAAAAGATTTCTTGAATTCCTGCCATACTTCCCCGGGTAGTTCGGAAAGAGGTTTATCGCATAATTCACCGCTGCTTTTAATTTGTTTCCAGGAGCCAGACTTGCTCCGGGCACACCAAGGATCTTGAAAGAATTTCTGCGGCCGAGTCTTATGTTTCATTTATTAAAACAACTCATAAAACCACACTTGCCTGGATGGGTCAATAAAATTTGTCTGAAAATCCTCCCAGACTTCAGGGCCCAGATTTGAAAGAATTCCGTCTCTGAGTTCACCTCCATCCTGAAGAATTGCCAAGGCATATTTTTCTTCATCAGGCTTGAGTGCGACTGCCAGAAAATCCTTTAACCTTGAAAATTCATTTTTTATGTGCAGTTTATATTTTTCTGCCATAAATAATAATTGATTTTCCCTTGTCCAGTTTGTCGGCTCAATCAAGTAGATCCATCCATCATTATAAGGAGATGAATTAATTAAAGATGAGTCAGCATCGAGCGTTTTATTATGTTCCTTAATTAGTCCCGATACCGGGGCATAAAGATTTAATTGTTTGCCATTTTGAATAATTGAAAGAATCTGTTCACCTTTTTTTACTGACTCTCCTTCTTTCTTCATCTTCACACGAGTAATAGGTCCTGCAATATGCTGAAGAAAGTCATCAATGCCAACTTTGACAATCCCATTTTGTTCCATAAAAGCCCAGGTATGTGTCTTATCAAAATAAACACCTTTCGGAATCAAGAGGGAGCTTTCGTTAAAAACAGTCGTAGAATCTGTATCCATAACCTGCGTTGAGGTTTTCTTATGTCTGAAAAGTTGTACAGAAGCATTTACAATAAAGCCTGTAATAATTAGTGAAGCCAGTATTAAAAGAGCAGTTTGAAGAATAGGTTTGTCATTGATTGTTGCAGTCGAGTAGATTTTAGTATCATATAATTTATCCACTGTTGTCTGCCTTTCACTTATCAGAAGATCTGAGAAACCGCTATCATAAAGATATTGTTGTCCGTCGGTAAGAACCCATTTAAGAAACGTTATTTCAATTTCATTTTTTGGTTGATTTGACGAAATTGAATAAATATTACTAATTAATGATTGGGGGTATTTCCCAATCCAGACACCCCTTGAAAAAGTATTGAAATTATCATAAATTTTTTCGCTAAAATCAATCGATCCGTTACCATTTTTGTCAAGCGGAAACAGTCTGATATTTTCCGCAATGCTACGATTATTAAGATCAATGATATCTACCATTTTGCAGAAACCAAATGAATAAGAGTCCTTTTGTATTGCAGAAATCAATTCTTTTGCATTTTT
>PMEC01000021.1:169-2789 GCA_003155705.1 Bacteroidales bacterium | reverse complement strand
TTCCCTTGCTTCACTTCTTTAACAGCCTTACCGATTTCCATAGTAACAGTTCCACTTTTCGGGTTTGGCATCAGTCCGCGAGGACCGAGTATTCTACCTAACTGACCGACCTTACCCATTACAGATGGCATAGTTATGATGACATCCACTTCAGTCCAACCACCTTTGATCTTTTCGACAAAGTCGTCGAGACCAACATAATCGGCTCCGGCTTCTTTTGCTTCGGCTTCCTTATCGGGGGTACAGAGCACGAGAACCCGTGTCTCTTTTCCTGTTCCGTGGGGAAGTGAAACAACGCCGCGAACCATTTGGTTGGATTTCCTTGGATCCACACCTAACCTTACATCTAAGTCGATTGAAGCATCAAACTTGGTTTTGGTAATTTCCTTAACCAATGTAGACGCTTCCGTCAACGAATAAAGCTTGTCCTTGTCTAGTTTTTCCTTGGCAAGCTTTTGGTTCTTGGTAAGTTTAGTCATTTTTTCCTATTAATTAATTATTACCTGGGAATTCACCACTTACGGTTATTCCCATACTTCTTGCGGTACCAGCTACCATTCTCATAGCAGATTCAACTGTAAAACAGTTCAAATCTTCCATTTTATCCATAGCAATCGTTTTAACCTGGTCCCAGGTAACTGAAGCAACCTTTTCTCTGTTTGGTTCAGCTGAACCTTTCTTTGATTTGGATGATTCAAGAAGCTGAACAGCCACCGGCGGAGTTTTAGTTACAAAATCAAATGACTTATCATTATATACTGTTATCACTACCGGTATAACTTTTCCAGCTTTATCCTGGGTCCTCGCATTAAATTGCTTACAGANNTTGATAGTTATTCAGGAAGCATTATGAATATTACAACTATCAATATCTTCTGTTAATTATCCTTTTCTACCTGCATAAAGCTAAGTTCAAGTGGAGTTTTTCTTCCGAAAATCTTGACCATCACTTTAAGCTTTTTCTTTTCATCATTTACCTCTTCAATAATTCCAGTGAAGCTGTTGAAAGGGCCATCAATCACTTTGACAGATTCACCAACGAAAAATGGTATATTTAGTTCTTCATCACTTGCATTGAGTTCATCCACTTTCCCAAGTATCCGGTTTATCTCCGACTTTCTCAGAGGTACAGGTTCTCCATCATGAGAACCAAGGAACCCGATGACATTTGGTATATTTCTGAGAAGATGAGGTATCTCACCGGTAAGTACGGCTTCAACAAGAACATACCCAGGGAAGAACGTTCTCTCTTTGCTTATTTTCTTTCCTGACCGAATCTGGTAAACTTTCTCTGTAGGAATAAGAACCTGCGAGATAAGATCTTGAAGTTTAAGACGGGTAACTTCGTTGTCAATATATTCCTTTACCTTCTTTTCCTTTCCACCAATAGCACGAAGAACATACCACTTCTTAATATTCTCAGTCATTGAAATACCTTTCCTGTTTAATATAACAAACTGTAAATCAATTGCATTATTCTGCTAAATGAAAAATCCATTGCAGCAATAATAATGGCTAAAATCAGTGTTGCCACCATTACCAGGGTAGCGCTGTTCTGGAGTTCTCCCCAAGTCGGCCAGGTCACTTTGTGAACCAGCTCTGTATATGACTCCTGAAAATATCCTTTTATCTTCATTTCTTTTATAATTTTAGCACGGGAGGAGAGACTCGAACTCCCGACACCTGGTTTTGGAGACCAGTGCTCTACCAACTGAGCTACACCCGTATAGGTAGCATCGTGATGTACCAAGATGCTACTGACTGCACATCCAAAACTGTTATTCCAAAATTTCTGTAACCTGACCTGCACCTACTGTTCTACCGCCTTCACGTATAGCAAAACGCAGACCAACATTTATTGCAACGGGGTATATCAGATCAATTGTTATTGTAACATTATCACCTGGCATAACCATTTCTGTTCCTTCCGGAAGAGTAATTTCACCTGTAATATCAAGTGTCCTTACATAAAACTGGGGACGATATTTATTATGAAATGGAGTATGACGTCCACCCTCTTCTTTTTTAAGTACATAAACTTCAGCTTTCACTTTAGTATGAGGTGTAATTGAACCTGGTTTTGCAAGAACCATACCTCTTTTGATCTCTTTCTTATCAACTCCGCGAAGAAGAAGACCAACATTATCGCCGGCTTCACCTCTGTCGAGAATCTTACGAAACATCTCAACGCCAGTACAAATTGTTTTACGTTTGGTAGCGCCAAGACCGATCATTTCAAGTTCATCACCTGTAAGAACAACACCTGTTTCTATACGACCTGTAGCAACTGTACCACGGCCTGTGATAGAAAAGACGTCTTCAACTGGCATTAGGAATGGCTTTTCATTTTCGCGTTTTGGTATCGGAATGAATGAATCAACTGCATCCATAAGTTCCATTACTTTCTCCTCCCATTTTGGTTCGCCGTGCATTGCACCCAGAGCAGAACCACGTATAACAGGAGCATTGTCGCCATCAAACTTATAGAAGTTGAGAAGATCACGAACTTCCATCTCAACAAGTTCAAGAAGTTCTTCATCATCAACCATATCCACTTTATTCATAAACACGAGCACCGTCGGTACGTTAACCTGGTGTGCAAGAAGAATATGTTCACGTG
>PMEC01000021.1:0-158 GCA_003155705.1 Bacteroidales bacterium | reverse complement strand
TAATACCTCTTTCTTTTTCTTCAGGGGCATTATCGATAGAGTCAAAATCTCTGATTTCAGAGAGACCCTTCTTGGCAAGGACCATAGTGATTGCAGCTGTCAAAGTGGTCTTACCATGGTCTACGTGACCGATGGTGCCAACGTTCACATGCGGTTTC
>PMEC01000024.1 GCA_003155705.1 Bacteroidales bacterium | reverse complement strand
GTAGAAAGCAGATATAATAAAAATAAATAAAGAGAGATGACCGGCCATAACAGACATATAAACGTTAATTCTGAGGCAGTTCCGGGGAAGGATGACTGGAGAGGTTTTGATTATGAGCTGTTCAATAGTGAAGACTCTGCTATGTTAGAGGCGTTCGGTGATTATATGAAGGGAGAGCTTGATCTGGAGGAGGTAAGGAATGATCCATCTCTCCGGGAAATAGAAAATGAGGTTATGACAATGATCTCAGATTATCGCGCAAATAGCAAGAATTATACTGCAAATAAGAACTTTGTCAGGGATAGTATTTCTGTTACAGATCCTGAAAGGAAAATATCGGAAGAGATCAACAGCATTAAATTTGAGATTCACAAAAGCGATGTAAGTGATTTAACTGCAGAATGGGTCAAAGAGTGGCATGAAAAGAAAAAAAGGGATGTAATTAAGGATTCAAAGAGCAGAGAGATCAGAGATTTCATAACAAGTTCGCTGGAATCTACTGAGATTGAACCCGAAACAAAAGTTATTAAAAATGAAGGTTCTGGAATTAAGAGATCTCTTCTGATCCGATATATCTCTTTATCGGCCGCTGCAGTTATCGGGGCATTTATTCTGATCAGGACTCTCCTGCCCTCTTCCGATCCTGAAAAACTTTACAGCTCTTATTATAAACCATTTGATGCAATATCATCGGTTACCCGGGGAATTACTGAAGATAGACAGAACGGATATGCGGCTGCCATTGAAAGTTACAGGCTTGGAGATTATCAGACTGCTGAAGCAGGATTCTCCAATGTTCTTTTCAATGACACTTCACTTATTGCTCCGCGCTTCTTCATTGGAATCACACAACTGGCGATGGGTAATTACAAACAGGCAGCCAGTTCGCTTAGCAGCATTGCAGGGCGTACCGGAGAGTACCATAAAGAAATCATATGGTATCTCGGACTGACATATCTGAAAACCGGAGAAAAAGAAAAATCTGTAAAATATTTCGGCCTCCTT
The DNA here is from genome assembly GCA_003155705.1 of Bacteroidales bacterium. Classification (GTDB taxonomy): domain Bacteria; phylum Bacteroidota; class Bacteroidia; order Bacteroidales; family VadinHA17; genus LD21. Next base: position 1,957 of record PMEC01000024.1, on the reverse strand, counting down.
GCGCAATATACAGGGTTTTATAGCGAACGATCAGGGGAAATAATGCGTCGTTTGAAATAGATCGCTGTCAGACCTGCCGATACTATTAGAATCAGTATTATAATTATCAATCCTTTATGCTTATTTCTGACAACCGGAGAGTTGTCTCCCAGTACTTCATATGCTGCCCAATAATAGGGATTGGAGTATATTGGCGGGTTCGATTTAATGTAATCGAGTTTTGCGGAGCACATTGCCATATCTTTTGATTCACCTTTTGAAAGGTGGAAATAGAACCCTTTAATTATTGCGGCGCTGGCTGCATCATTTACGTCCCAGGATGTTTTTATTACTGATGAAGCGCCGGCAAGAATAAATCCGCGGGCAAGACTCATAACGCCTTCACCATGGTATAATGTGCCTGTACCTGAGTTGCAGGCGCTGAGGACAACCATGGGTGATTTAATCCTGCTTGTACTGATCTCATAATTAAATAATTTACCATCATTCAGGCTGTCTTTTCGCGGATCGAACATCAGGTATGAGTATCTTGAGTTTGAGCTGTCGGCCAATGAGTGCATGGCAAGGTGAAAGATTGCAGGATGTCGCATCGCTTCCCTGAAATTTGTTTCGGTAGCTCTATCCCCGATAAATTTTTTCCCCCCGAACAATCTGAAAACTGCATCAATCTCGTTGGCTGCTCCCTGAAGATTGGCTGGCATGGTTGCCAGGAGATTACCGGTAGCATAATCGGGTAAAAAAGCATAAACATCATCCTCTCCTTTCAGTTCAGGTTCTCTTCTGAAGATAAGTGAAGATGAGTATCCGAATGAAAAAGCATAATGATTAACCAGGAAGTCCAGTCCTTCATAATCTGTCTGATCGGGTGAAGGTTTGCTTTTCAGGAATGCATCGAATGGCAGCCGGCCAATCTCCTCATCGGGAATGATAATCAACCTTTCCCCGCTTAAAAGTGGTTCGACCGGTTTGATAAGATTTTCGTACATATAAAAGAGAGAGGATGTATAGCCTCTGAACAACTCATCGGATTTACCAGAAGATTGTGTTTGCAGATTTGCTTTGTAAATAATATCAAGATTCTTACTGAACAGCGAATCGACCTCTTTTTCGCAAAACTCAAGCCGGTTTTTTGTAATAAAAAAGATATATAGTTTTCTTTTCCCATCTGAGTATTGATTGGACAATAGGTAGTCAATGACTGCCTCTTTTTTGTTGAGGTTTTTTTGAATTTCTTCAAGGGATACCGGTTCGGTTTTTTGAAGGAGGTCGTGATATTGAGGATACTCTTTATTTATAAGGTCTGATACTCTTTCTTTTTCGCGGTTCATATCAAAGATGGCATCTTTCCAGAAGGAGATCTTCTTATTATCAGGATCCTTCTTCCTCATCTCTTCNNTCATTTTCAGTGATCTCGTTACGAAGGACGGAAGCCTTGGCTTTTTTGGCATTGTCATACATCTTTATCTTAGTAGAATCATCCTTTGTGAGATTAAAGAGATTCTGCGCCAGGTGAACTGCTAAAACATATGTCTCCTTCTCATTTTCAGAAAGGTACATACGGCTTTCCTCAGAAAGATAGCTGTTCCTGATCCTGTCGATAAGGTTCATTGCAATGTCAATTGTCTCAAGACTTTTCCGTGTGGTTTTAAGTTTTAATTCTGGTTCATTCTGTTGCCCGGCGAATAGCTCAAGAGCCCTGGCTTTGCTTTTCAGGTTATCGAGAAGACGAATATNNCAATATGTTTATAAGATAAAGATGTTAGTGTATGTTTTTCGCCATAATTCTTCAGACAAATAGAAAGAGCTTTCCTGTGTGCAGACAGTGCTTCACTATTTCTTCCCAGCGATCTTAAAAACAATCCGTAATCAAAGTAAACCTCAGCCATTCTGTAATATTCATTGCCGGATTCATGCTGAAAAGTTGAAATACTTTTTAAGTAGAATTCTTCAGCTTTAA
>PMEC01000203.1:4028-9372 GCA_003155705.1 Bacteroidales bacterium | reverse complement strand
GAAGAATGGTTGCCTTCTCTTCCGCTTCATATATTGCTTTACAGATCATTTGGATGGAATGCCCCGGAATTTGCGCATCTTCCATTGCTCCTGAAACCGGATGGCAAAGGCAAACTCAGTAAACGCGATGGTGATAAGATGGGCTTTCCGGTATTCCCTCTGTTCTGGCCTTATGGTGAAACTGCAAGAGGATTTCGGGAAGATGGCTATTACCCTGAGGCATTTATAAACATGCTGGCACTTCTGGGCTGGAATCCGGGAACTGAAAAGGAGATTTTCTCAATGGAGGAGCTTATTGATACATTCTCAATAGAAAGAGTCCATAAATCAGGCTCACGGTTCGATCCTGAAAAGGCCAAATGGTTTAATCATACTTATTTGCAGAACAGGACGAACAATCAGCTTGCTCTGGAATTCCGGGAAGAACTCAGGGCTCATGGTCATCATATTGATATTAATGAACTTGAAACACTTGTCTCTTTGGTAAGGGAAAGAGTAAGTTTTGTTAAAGATATATGGGATCAGACCGATTTCTTTTTCATTGCACCGAAGTCATTCGACCAGGAAGTCATCCATAAAAGGTGGAAAGAAGACTCTTCCGCAGTACTCATCGAACTTAAATCCGTTCTTGAAATAATAGAAGATTTTAATTCTGCCTCTGCCGAAACAATAGTCAAAGAATGGATAGAAAAAAAAGGTTATAATCTTGGAAACGTTATGAATGCATTAAGGCTTGTTGTTGTTGGCGCCTTACGAGGGCCTCATATATTTGATATCATAACATGGATAGGCAGAGAGGAAACATTAAGAAGAATAGATAAAGGTATCGAGATTATTGGCAAAATAAAGGAATGAACCGTCCCGAGTCAGACGATTATATTGATATCCATAATCACGGGACTCATGGACGTCCCGGGTATTTTCAGGTAGAAAATCTGATGACCCATGAAAGCAGAATTCCTGATGATGAAGATGGATTGGCTTTTACAATCGGTATACATCCCTGGTTTCAGACTGCTGAAAATTTTCATCAGCAAATTTGTATCGTAAGACAATATGCAGATCATCAGAATGTAATTGCCATCGGAGAGACTGGTTTTGACAGACTTAAAGGTCCTGAGTTCTCAATACAGCGAACAGTTTTCGCGGAACAGGTACGGATCGCAGATGATGTTTCAAAACCTGTAGTTATCCATTGTGTCAGAGCATGGGATGAATTGTTATCCGAGCATAGAAAACTCCGACCATCAACCCCGTGGCTTGTTCATGGATTCAGGGGAAAGAAAGAACTGGCAATGCAGCTCATATCAAAAGGAATGTACCTTTCATTCTGGTTTGATTTTATAGTGAAACCCGAATCAACTCTTTTAATAAAAAATCTTCCAATAGAGAAGATATTTCTTGAAACCGATGGAAGCAGTACCGATATAAGAACTATTTATGAAAAAGTCGCTTCTGATCTTCACCTTTCAATGGATGAATTAAAATCAAAAATATTTTCAAATTTTAAAAAATTATTTATAAATTAATTATTTCTAATCCTTTGTGTACCTTTGTGTTAACCTTAAAGTCCTTTGTGGTTAATCATTTATTCACCACAAAAGACTCAAAGTATTTCACTAAGGCAATGAAGGAAATCAAATATTATAATGACTGAATGGCTGTCACGTACTGAATTGTGCATTGGTTCTGAGGCGTTAAAAAGGCTTCAGCACTCAAATGTTCTTGTGGTGGGGCTGGGCGGTGTGGGGGCATACGCTGCTGAGATGATCTGCAGGGCAGGAGTGGGCAAAATGACAATTGTTGATGGCGACAAAATCCAAGCCACTAACCGCAACAGACAATTGCCTGCACTTACAAGTACAGAGGGACTCCCGAAAGCTGTTGTTATGGGACGTCGGCTATTGGACATTAATCCGGAAATTAATCTTACTGTTATTCAGGAATATATAAAGGATGAAAGAATGGTTGATATTCTTGGCCAACAATTTGATTATGTGGTCGATGCTATTGATACACTTGCACCTAAAGTCTTTCTTATTTTTCATAGCCTGACAAAACACTATCCTGTTGTGAGCTCAATGGGTGCCGGTGGAAAGCTTGATCCGACAAGAATAATAATTTCCGATATTTCAGAAACAACTGATTGTGCTTTAGCCCGTATTCTCAGGAAACGACTTCACCGGCTTGGTATCAGAGATGGATTTAAAGCTGTCTATTCTCCGGAAATAGTGAACAAGTCTATGGTCAGATCAACTGAAGGAGAACAGAATAAAGCATCTATCGTAGGGACAATTTCTTATATGCCGGCCGCTTTCGGAATTGCCTGTGCTTCTGTAGTAATACGGGATCTGACCAATAATCTGGAAGTCAGTTAATCTAGGTATAACTAAATATTAAAATTATGAGTGTTGTAAAAGAATTCAAGGAATTTGCCATGAGAGGCAATATTGTAGATATGGCTGTCGGGATAATTATCGGTAGCGCTTTCGGGAAAATTATCTCTTCAATAGTAAGTGATGTTCTGATGCCACCTATTGGAATGGCAATAGGCAGAGTTGATGTCAAGGATTTTAAGCTTGTTCTTCAAAAGGCGGCACCCGCTGTCACTGAAAATGGGTTGGTGGTCAAACAGGCCATTAACGAAGTGACATTAAAATATGGGATGTTCATACAGACAATTATTGATTTTCTGATAGTTGCGTTCTGTATATTTCTGGTTGTTAAGTTAATGAACCGATTAAAAAAGAAGGAAGAAGAAAAACCGGCAGCACCGGCAACACCTTCAAAGGAAGAAATCCTTCTTACCGAGATTCGTGATCTGCTTAAAGAGAAAAAATAGATATTTTATATCAGACCAGTTTTTTATGAGGACATTTCTTCCAAAAATCAAGATTGACCCTGTAATTTGCGGTCTGGCATTGCTTAATGTGGCAATTCATCTGCTATTTATTTATAATCTGGAATATCACAGGGATGAATTGCTTTATTTCTCATTAGGACAGCATCCGGCTTTCGGTTATGCCACGGTACCTCCTTTAACAGGCTGGATAGCCTGGCTTATGAAGAGTATATTTGGTTACTCTCTTTTTGCAGTCAGACTTTTCCCGGCAATACTGAGCGGTTTAACTGTGTTTGTGGTTTCATCTATCGCAAAAGAACTTGGTGGTTCAAGATATTCATCAATCCTGGCTTCAGTCGGAATAATTATTTCGATTTTCGGACTCAGAACTTTTTTCCTATTCCAACCGGTTCATATTGATCTCTTCTTCTGGACCCTTTCTATTTATCTGGTGATAAAATATGTAAACACTTCATCTGATAAATTCTTAATCCTNNATCATTCCTTTCACTCAATTAAAGACAATATTCAGGAATCGCAAATTCTGGATAGGCATTATTTGTGGTGCAATAGTTTTTATGCCAAACATTATCTGGCAGATTCTTCACGGGTTGCCTGTGACCGGACATCTTTCAGAACTTGAACGGACGCAGCTTGTCAATGTCGACAGAATTGAATTTTTAATAGGACAGTTATATTCTCCTGGTGCAGCATCTGTTCTTACAATCGCCGGACTTCTTTTCCTTTTTATTAACAAGAAGGCTATAAAATTCAGATTCCTCGGATTAATTACAGTCCTGGTCATCCTGATCCTCATGCTTCTGAGAGGCAAGAGTTATTATACACAAGGATTATTCCCATTTCTGATCGCAGCAGGCGCTGTTTCATTTGAGAATATTTTGAAGAAAGTCTGGTCGCAAATATTGCTGGTTGTATTCCTGATTATCTTTACAATACCGATGATCCCTTATGGCATTCCGGTTTTTAAAAGCGAGGGAATGATCAGCTATTTTAAAAGGCTTGAGACAAAGTATAAGATAAATGTAGGCAGACAGTGGGAAGACAGATCAATACACTCTCTGCCACAGGATTATGCCGATATGCTTGGATGGGAAGAGCTTACCTCTATTGCAAATAAAGCATATCGGATTGTACCTGATAAAAAGAGCTGTTTTATTTATTGTGAAAATTATGGACAGGCTGGTGCAATAACTGTGATCGGAAAGAAATATAAGCTGCCCGAAGCTATCAGTTTCAGTGAGAGTTTCAGGTACTGGATACCAATGAAATTTGATACTGACCCGACTTCCGTTATTTATATTAATGGTAAGCCCGGCAAAGATGTCGATAAACTCTTTTCAAAGATCACAAAGATCGGGAATATTTCGAATCCCGATGCCAGGGAATTCGGAACTGCAGTTTATCTCCTGCAGGATCCTGTGATCAGCTTTAATAAGTTCTGGACCGAGAGGATCTCTCATTTTCATGAATGAAAAGAACTGTTATTTTACTAATGCCTCAACGGCTTTATCGTGTGACACATCCAACGGGATAAGATAAAAACGGTATATTTGTCTTTATCTGTTTTTATTTGATTTTAAAGAATTAATCCTAAGATCACTATGAAAGCAATAAAAAAAATACTGAAAGCGTTACTGATTGTTCTTCTACTGGCAGTTTTAATATTCGTCGGGCTGATAGTTTATGCGGTCATAACAGATTATAAACCAAAAGAAAAGGAAGTGGTATTTACTGGTGAAAAAACTGTAAATCTGAATGATACAGCGGAGCTTTCTATACTTACATGGAATATAGGCTATTGTGGTCTGGATAAGGATATGGATTTTTTCTATGATGGCGGAAAAAAGGTAATGACACCCAGGCCAAGATGCATTGACAACCTCGTCAAAGTGGAGAAATTCCTTAAGCAAAACGATTCGGCAGATTTTGTTTTTATCCAGGAAATAGACAAAAACAGTAAAAGAAGTTATCATCTGAATGAATTCGATTCTTTGTCCAGAGTTTTAAAAACATACTCCCCATTTTTCGGAAAGAATTATGATGTTTTTTTTGTTCCTGTTCCACCTGCTGATCCAATGGGTAAAGTATTATCCGGATTGGCGATATTCAGCAAAAACCCTCCTTCATCTTCAATACGCTATTCATTTCCGGGTGAATATGGATTTCCAAAACAGCTATTCATGCTTGACAGATGTTTCCTTGTTAACAGGTATCCGCTCAGAAACGGGAAAGAGCTTGTTGTGATCAATACACATAATGAGGCATTTGACCCTGGCGAGATCCGTAAGACACAAATGGCATATCTGAAAAATTTTCTTCTCAAAGAATATAATAACGGAAATTATATAATTGCCGGGGGAGACTGGAATGAGACGCCGCCTGATTTTAAGCCTGAATTTTCTGCCAATAAAATTAATACACTTCAGATGGGAATGTCATCGGATTACCTGCCTGCGGAATGGAAATGGGTTTATGACAGCC
>PMEC01000203.1:0-3998 GCA_003155705.1 Bacteroidales bacterium | reverse complement strand
GTCAGATTATTTTACAGGTGTTTGAGTATTAAATAATAAGAACGCCCATTTATCTGCCGTAGCCTCAATAAATTTTGAAATGGGTTTTCCGGCACCATGCCCGGCCTGGCTTTCAATCCGGATCAATACAGGATTTTTGCCGGTTTGTTTCTCCTGCAAGGTAGCAGCAAATTTAAATGAATGAGCAGGTACAACCCTATCGTCGTGATCGCTTGTCAGGATAAGTGTTGCCGGATAATCTACTGCCGGTTTAATGTTATGAAGGGGTGAGTACTTATAGAGATTTTTAAAATTAACTGAATCATCACTTGATCCGAACTCCCCGACCCAACCAAATCCGACTGTAAACTTTTGATAACGAAGCATGTCCATTACTCCAACTTCGGGTATGGCTACTTTAAACAGATCAGGACGTTGTGTCATACAGGCACCAATCAGCAATCCCCCATTAGAACCTCCGTTGATACCTAATTTCGCAGAGGAGGTGTACTTTTCTTTAATAAGATACTCAGCTGCAGAAATGAAATCATCAAATACGGTTTGCTTTTTCAGCAGCATCCCTGCTTTGTGCCAGGTTTCACCATATTCATTACCGCCACGAAGGTTTGCTACCGCATACACTGCCCCGTTTTCCAGAAGTGGAATTATTGATACACTGAATGATGGGGTCACGCTGATATCGAATCCGCCATAACCATATAGCAGTGCAGGATTATTGCTATTTAAATTCAGTCCTTTTTTGAAAACAATAAACATGGGAACTTTTGTGCTGTCTTTACTGGTATAAAAAACCTGTTTTGCTTCAAAATTTGCCGGATCAAATTTCAATGCCGGCTGAAAGAATATATCCTGTTTCCCTGTCTTGACATTGTATCTGTAAATTGTTGTGGGATAAGTAAATGAAGTAAAAGAATAACCAAATTCTGATTCCTCTTTCATACCATATAAAAGAGCAGCAGTTCCCAGTGCAGGAAATGTAATTTCATTTTCAAACTTTCCTGAATAATCATATTGAAACAGGCGTGATGAAACATCCTTTATATATGTTGCAAACAGTTTTCCGCCCAAAGGGGATACTGATTCCAACAGATTCTTTGATTCAGGAATTATCTCTTTCCAATTACCTTTTTGCGGCTTCACCGGATCCAGGGCAACTAATCTGTAATTCGGGGCATCAATATCTGTCAGTACATAAAACAGTCCATTTTCGACATCAATGACTAAACTTTTGTGATCAAAACCTGTGAACAAAGGTTTGAATCCATCTTTCTTAAGATCTACTGGTTTATAATGCAACTCATATCCATCCCCCTCTTCAACTAAAAGGAACAGGTTTTTCTCATCTTCAGTGAGATAAACGTTATGATAGCGCAATGGATGTCTCTTATCTTCAAAAATCAGGATATCCTTTTCCTGAGAATCTCCAAGTTTATGATAATAAACACTCTGGAATTTATTTACCCCTGTCAGTTCCTTTTCTTTATCAGGTTGTGGAAAACGGCTGTAAAAAAATCCATCGTGCCACCAGGATGTCCCGGAGAATTTAACAAATTTAATTACATCAGGTAAATCTTTCCCCGTTGCTATCTCTTTAATATGAATCTCTCCCCAGTCTGACCCCGCTGAAGAGATTATATAGCCAATGTATTTACGGTTCTTTGAAAAGCCAGTCAAAGTTATTGCAACTGTCCCATTATCAGAAAGTTTATTTGGGTCAATAAATACTTCTTCTGTTCCGTTAATACCCTTTTTAACATAAATAACCGATTGGTTCTGCAGTCCATCATTTTTATAATACAAATAGTATTCTCCGACTTTCAGTGGATTTGAAACCCGGGGGTAATTATATATTTCCTCAAGTCTGGTTTTAATTTTATTTCTGAAAGGTATTTTTTCCAGAAAACCAAATGTAACCTTGTTCTGTTCTTTTACCCATTGTCCAACATCCATTGCTGTATCGTTTTCCAGCCATCTATACGGGTCGGAAACAACAGTTCCGAAAAAATTATCTGAAACATCAACTTTCTTTGTTGAAGGATATTTCACTACCGGTACATCATAAAGAGTTGCATTATTCCTGCAACTAATTGCAAGGAAAACGATTAACAAAAAGTAAATTGAATTTTTCATAATAATGTTTATAAAGTAATTTCTGCAGCATTTTAAGAATAATGGTCATTGAATAAGAATCCATAGTCTCAAACCACAGGACTAAATTAAATGAAAAATCAGAGACAGAAGATAATGTTCTAAAATTAATTTTTTCTCAGATTATTCCAGTTGTAATAAAAAATTCCTGAAAATTTGTTTAGATACTAAACAATTTATAATTTTGTTTAGTATCTAAACAATATTCATATGAACAATGAACTTCAGACACTTATCGATCTTTTTTTAAAGATTCTTCATCTCTATTCTGTAATAGGAAGAAAACCCAAGGATTATGGCACTGGTGATCTCCTTTATGTCACTGAGATCCACACAATTACGGTTGTCGGAAAGAATAAGGAGATAAACATGACCCAACTTGCCGAAATAATGGGGGTAACAAAAGGTGCAATTTCCCAGACAATCAGGAAGCTGGTAAATAAAAATTTCATTATCAAATTAAATGACATTAACAGAAAAGAAATTAACCTGAAGTTATCGGAAAAGGGCTTGATAGTTTACAAGGGGCAGGAGTCTTTTCAGAAAGAGCTTTTCGATTTCGCCGGACCAATTTATGAAAAGGCTAAACCTGAAGACAGAGAGCTTGTTCACAATCTTTTTCTGGCAATTATCGACAATATGCAAAACCGGGCAAAAGCATTATGACATAATAAATTGTAATAATATGAAGATAAAAATAATCATTTTCATATTTCTTCTGCCTGCATTTCTTAATGGACAGGATGTGCTGAAAGAATATATCAGGTACGGGATTGATAATAATCTTGCGTTAAAACAAAAAGAATCTGGTTATGAAAAAAGTCTTGAAGCTTTAGAGCAGGCACGCAGTTTTTTCTATCCAAACATAAGCNNGGGGATTTGCTTAATCCGGTATATTCAACACTTAATGCCCTGACATCCTCACAAAATTTTCCAATGGTCGAGAATGAGCAGTTTAGGTTCCTTCGGCCTACCGAGCAGGAGACAAAAATCAGGCTTGCCCAGCCAATATTTAACCCGGATATCTATTATAATTCAAAAATTAAAAAGGAAATGTCCTTCTTCGAAGAGGCGGATGTTAAACAGTATAAACGGGAACTGATAGCGGAGATTAAGAAAGCCTATTATAACGCGGCTATGTCAGACGGGATATTTAAAATGATGATTGAAACGAGAAAACTCCTGCTTGAAAATATCAGAGTAAATAAGAAACTGGTTGAGAATAATGAACTTACAATTGACCGCGTTTACAGGTCCGAGGCAGAGCTAAGCAAATTTGACCAGGAGCTTCAGAATGCAGAAAAAAATAAAATAATTGCCTCCGCATATTTCAATTTTCTGCTAAATAAACCTTTGTCAGACAGCATAGTATTACAACAACCTCTCACATTTCCTGCTCTTGCCGAATACACGGGTGATTTTTCCAAAACAGCAATTGAGAACAGGGAAGAGCTAAAGAAACTGGGAAATTTCAGTAATATGACTGATATGCAGTTAAAGATGAATCAGTCAGGGAAGCTGCCCAATCTCTTTGTTGTTGTAGATTATGGATTTCAGGGCGAAAAATACCAGTTTAATAAAGAACAGGATTATATGCAGGCTTCTGCCATTCTGACCTGGAATCTCTTTTCAGGCTTTCAAAACAGGGCTAAAATAANNGCCGAAACAAGACTTAAAAATGCCAGAGATGGCTTCCGGTTGATTAACAGGAAATATGAGGAAGGTCAGGCAAGTCTTCTTGAATTCCTCGATGCAAGGACCACAATGACACAAGCTGAAGAAAACCTTATCATTTCCAAGTTCAGCTATTTATCGTGTTTCGCCGAATTCGAAAAAGTTACCGCGGTGAA
>PMEC01000086.1 GCA_003155705.1 Bacteroidales bacterium | reverse complement strand
GTTCAAATATTCTTGCTCAATATTATGATACTGGACAAGATCCTGCATCAATAAAATGGATGCAGATCAAAACCAGAAAATTCACTGTAATTTATCCTGAAAGCTATGGTATTGAAGGCGTTAAATTTGCAAAATCTCTTGATGACTCATATACCAAACTCACGTCTCTCTATTCTGTTTCAAAGATCCACATCCCTGTCCTGATTCATAACTATACGACCTATTCCAACGGGTATGTCGCCTGGGCTCCGAAACGTGTTGAAATTTATCCTACTCCTGATCCGGATGGAATTCCTGAGGATCCGATTGAACAACTTACTACCCATGAATTGACGCATGTCCTTCAGATGGTATCCCTGAATAAAGGGTTTTCTAAAGTAATGTCTGTTTTTACGGGAGAGCAATTTACCGGTGCAATTTCTGTGCTTCTTCCCGTTTGGTTCATGGAGGGTGATGCAGTTTTTGCTGAATCGTTACTGTCGCCTTCCGGACGGGGAAGAGTTCCTGCTTTTCAGAAAGAGATAAAGTCAGTTACACTCGACAACCAAAAGATGTTCAGTTATGATAAAATACTTTCAGGATCTTTAAAAGATTTCGTCCCGGATCATTATCAGTATGGATACCAAATGATTGCATGGTCGTTTGCCAGATATGGCCCCCAGCTCTGGAATAAAACTCTTGATTTTACCGCAAAAAATCCATTTACAGTTAACCCTGTTAACCTGAGTCTTGAAAAAAATGCAGGAATAACTAAAGCAAAGCTCTTTTCTGAAACTTTTGACTCTCTCAGAACTATCTGGCAACGCGAGGAATTAATAGTCAATCCAATTAATTATAAAGCTTTAAATCCATCGAAAAAAAGGGAATATGTGAATTATTATTCTCCCCTTGAAGCGGGAAAAGATTCCGTCATCGCGATAAAAACATCCTTCGGCAGATCACCGGAATTCGTTTTAATAGATCTTCGCGACAGGTCCGAAAAAAGGATTCATATCCCGGGAAATATATATCCATATTTTATTTCCGGTTCAAAAGACAAGATTGTCTGGGTGGAAAATCAGCCTGATCCAAGATGGGAAAACAGAACCTACAGCGTGATAAAAATTATGGATTTACACCGGAAGGTTACCCGTCAGCTTTCATTTAAGTCAAGATACCTGGCTGCATCAATCTCTGCAGATAGCAGATTTATTGCAGCTGTTGAGAACACTATCAGCAATAAAAACAGTTTAATTATACTTAATGCGATTAACGGAGATGTTCTTAACAAAATTCAGGTTCCGGGAAATGTATATCCTCAAAGACCGCAATGGTCTCAGTCAGGGGCCGATATTTCAATTGTGTTTTTATCTGATAAAGGAGAGGGAATAATGGCTTATTCTTTAAAAAATAATACGTGGGATACTCTTATTAATCCCCGACGAGATGATCTTCAATCAGCATTCCTCAGGAATGATTCCCTTTTCTTTGTCAGCTCAACTTCAGGAACTGATAATATTTATATTCTTACTCCTGACAAGAGAATTGTAAGACTGACAAATTCAAAATATGGTGCCTATGATCCATGTCTTGTGTCAGGAAACGTATTTTTTTCAGAGTACACCTCTTCGGGTTATAACATTTGTGAGGTAAGCATCAAAAATTCGGAGGCATATTCCGGTAATACTGTAAAAGATCCTTCATTCCTGATAAACCGGTTTGATACAATAAAGATAAAATCTGCTGATCAATCATTAAATGACTATAAACCTGAGCCGTATAGAAAATTGGGTCATCTATTCAACTTCCACAGCTGGATGCCCTTTTATGCAGATATTGATAAGATACAGTCTGATCCAACATCGGTCAGGCCCGGTCTGACCCTGATGTCTCAGAATCAGCTAAGCACTGTTATTTCGACAATCGGATACGAATATGCAGCAGATAAAACCAATCAGATTGTGGCAAAGGTTACCCTGGCAGGATGGCTGCCGGTTATCGAATCACAATTGGATTGGGGGGGAAATGCAGAAATATCAACAATGGGAAGCCGCGTTAATAATCCGGCGACAATTCAGCCCGGACTGCATTTCACTAATACTATTTCGCTTCCGTTGACTTTTTCTTATGGCAGATTTTCTCAGTATATAAGACCCGCGTTATCTGCAGAGTTTGCCAATAACTATATATATATCCGTGAAAATAAAACATATGATTACGGGCAAACATTAATTTCCGGAAGGTTATATTTCAATAATTACAGCCTGTCTGCCATAAGAGATATCTATCCGGGATGGGCTCAGGTTCTTGATTATACCTATACTTATGCTCCATTCGATAAGAATATTTATGGTTCTATAAGTACCCTTAAAACAGCTTTTTATTTCCCGGGGTTAATAGCAAATCACAGTATCAGGATCAGGTACGAAACAGAAAGTCAGAATACTCAAATGCTGATATATTACAACAGGGCCTCACTTCCCAGAAGTTATAATAACATTATCCCGGAGAAAATTAATTTTCTCTCAGCTGATTACGCGATGCCATTAGTTTATCCTGATCTTAATATTCCGGGATTGATTTTTATTCAGAGAATCCGTTCTTCATTTTTTTATGATTATGCCCTGGCATCAAAAAATCACTATATAGATATAAATGAATTTCACAATTATAGCGAAACATTCAGGTCATTCGGAGCCGAACTAATGGCAGATTTTTATCTTCTCAGAATTCCATTCCTGATTTCCTCGGGTGTTCAGACAACCTGGAGAACACTAAATAGTCCCCCTTATTTTGAATTGTTGTTCAACATCAATATTTACGGAATGAAGATCGGGCGGAAAAGGCTATAAATCAATACGTCACCCTGCGTGCAGTTTCCCTTATAAGTTCCCAGGCTTTGTCAACATGTTTCTGAGTTACATTGGTCTGACCGATAACCATCCTCAGGGTATATTTGTTTTTCAGCACAGTGTGGGTCAGATATAGTTTACCGGAATCATTTAACAGATGATTTAGTTTTTCATTTAGCTGGTTTATCCGTGTCTCATCTACTCCTGTCGGGATGTATCTGAAGCAAACGGTATTAAGAACAACCGGAGCCATTATCTCAAAATCGGGTTCCAGTTTAATCTTTTCAGCCAGATTCTTAGTAATATTTATGTGCAATCGTATTTTTNNAGGGGAACACCCCAATCCCTGTAATCATTGACCTTTCCTCTTGTTCTTGTTTTCAGATACTCCGGTAATATCTCGAATGTTTTAATAAGAGAAGCGGCATCTCTTGTGAAGAATGCGGAACAGTCAAAATTTGTGAACATCCATTTATGAGGATTGAAAACAAAGCTGTCAATATATTCCCTGCCATCGAGCATCCATTGAAATTCGGGCAATAACAGTGCAGCTCCTGCCAAAGCCGCATCAACATGCAACCAGATTCCTTTTTCTGCACATATCTCTCCAATTGCCTTTAATGGATCTATTGCTGTCGTACCGGTTGTTCCGATTGTTGCAACAACGCAACATGGAACCAATCCTTTTTTGAGATCATCGTTAATAGCTTTTCTCAGATAATCGGGGTTCATTGAAAAATCTTCCCTGACACCAATTTTCACCAGGTTCTTCCTGCCAATTCCGGCAATTTTTATTGCCTTCTCAACAGAAGAATGAGTCTGTTCAGAACAGTAAACCCTTAGTTCAGGAACATTCCTGAACCCATAATTGTTTATGTTAAAACCTGTAATTTTTTCTCTTGCAGTCACAATGGCGGCAAGTGTTGCCGTCGAAGCTGTATCCTGTATTACCCCCTCGAAAGAAGCAGGAAGACCAATCAGATCGCGCAGCCAGTTCATCACTTTCTCTTCAAGTTCTGCAGCCGCCGGCGACGTCTCCCATATCATGCATTGTGCAGCAAGCGTGGATGTTAGCATTTCAGCCAGGACGGAGGGGGGGCTTGTGTTAGCCGGGAAATATGCAAAAAAATTGGGGCTTTGCCAGTGAGTGATGCCTGGCATGATAATTTCTTCAAAATCCTTAAAAAAAGCTTCGAAAGATTCGGGAAAAAGAGGAGGGCTGTCGGGAAGCTTATTGAAAATCTCGCCTGGTTTTACTGAAGATTTTACCGGGTATTCTTCAACATTCTCCATGTAACCGGCCATCCAATCGACCAG
>PMEC01000195.1:5528-5678 GCA_003155705.1 Bacteroidales bacterium | reverse complement strand
GGAGCCGTGTTGCTTGGGCCTACTGAGGAGATCAGTGAAGGGGATATTGTGAAAAGAACCGGGAAAATTGCCTCAATTATGGTTGGTGAAGGGCTATTGGGCAGAGTTATAAATCCGACTGGTCAGCCTCTTGACGGAAAAGGTCCGATC
>PMEC01000195.1:227-5459 GCA_003155705.1 Bacteroidales bacterium | reverse complement strand
AACCGGTTTATTGTATTTATGTGGCTATCGGGCAGAAAGGGTCGACTGTAGCAAATATAGCTGCCACACTTGAAGAGCATGGTGCAATGCAATACAGTGTAATAGTTCTTGCTACTGCTTCAGATCCGGCAGCGTCACAGTTTTATGCTCCCTTTGCCGGAGCTGCAATCGGCGAATTCTTTCGTGACTCAGGCCGTGATGCGCTTATAATCTATGATGACCTTTCAAAGCAGGCNNCACCAGGACGTGAAGCATACCCGGGGGATGTTTTCTATCTTCATTCCCGGCTACTGGAAAGAGCTGCAAAAATTATCGAATCCGATGAGGTCGCCAGACAAATGAACGACCTTCCGGAATCAATGAAACACCTGGTTAAAGGAGGAGGTTCTCTCACAGCTCTTCCGATTATTGAAACACAGGCAGGCGACGTTTCTGCATATATACCTACAAATGTCATTTCTATTACCGACGGACAAATTTTCCTTGAATCGAGTCTATTTAATGCAGGCGTGAGACCGGCGATTAATGTTGGTATATCAGTATCCAGAGTCGGGGGGAATGCCCAGATTAAATCGATGAAAAAAATTGCAGGTACACTCAAAGTGGATCAGGCACAATATCGTGAACTTGAGGCTTTTGCAAAATTCGGATCAGACCTTGATGCCTCTACTCTGGCTATTCTTGACAAAGGAGCCAAAAACGTAGAGATCCTTAAGCAAAAACAATACTCTCCGGTTCCCGTAGAAAAACAGATTGCAATTATCTATTGCGGAACAAAAGGGCTTTTGCGGGATGTTCCGGTCCATAAGGTCAAAAATTTTGAATCGGATTTTATTGAATTACTTGAATTAAAACACAGGGATATTCTGGACTCTCTCCGAGACGGCAACCTGAATACTGAAATTACAGACACTCTTGAAAAAGTTGCGGCGGAAGTAGCAATGAAATTTAAATAGGCTGCCCGGATAACTTAAAGAAAGCTGAATAAACAACCCTTTAATGGCTAATTTAAAACTTATAAGGACAAGGATCAGTTCTGTCAAATCTACACGGCAGATTACTTCAGCAATGAAAATGGTGGCAGCTGCAAAATTGCGCAAGGCTCAGGATAAAATTGTAAGGCTTCGGCCGTACGCCAATAAACTGCATGAGATTCTGGTTGGCCTTACACAAAGTCTTGTTGATATTGAAGAGGATAATATTTACGGGAGAAAATCAAATCATGAAAAGATCCTTGTTGTTGTAATAACCTCGAACAGAGGCCTCTGCGGGGGGTTTAATTCAAATGTAATAAAAGAGATCAGAAGAGTTGTTGGAGAGAAGTACCATGATCAGCAAGCAAAGGGAAATCTCTGGTTCATTGCTATCGGGAAAAAAGGATTCGACTATCTCCGTAAACAAAAACAGAATATTATTGAAGAAGACAATCATCTGTTCCACAATCTTACATTTGAAAATGTTTCAGTTGTAGCTGAAAAAGTTATGGAAAGTTTTGTTTCGGGACGTTTTGACAGGGTTGATCTGATCTATAATCAGTTTAAAAACGCTGCTGTACAGAATCTGACAAATGAAATTTTTCTGCCAGTTGAAACTATTTCTACAGACAAAAAAACAACGACTGTTATTGACTATATATATGAACCAACCAAGGAAGAGATTATTAATGAGCTGATCCCTAAATCCCTGAAGATTCAATTTTACAAAGCAATAATAGATTCTTTTGTTGCAGAGCACGGGGCAAGAATGACTGCTATGCACAAAGCTACAGACAATGCAACTCAGCTGATAAAAGAACTGACTCTCCAGTATAACAAGGCAAGACAGGCTTCAATTACAAATCAGATTCTGGAAGTTGTAAGTGGTGCTGAAGCATTAAAATAATGACTTTCATTCCGGATTTTATCTGTTGCTAAAATTATTTTCATGTACGGCCAGGCTGAATTAAAAGAATTAGTTGACAAAGCAATAATTAATCTGACATTCAGCAGTGAAGCCGAAAAATTAATCTTTCCCGTAAAATATATTTTATCTATCGGAGGAAAAAGACTTCGTCCTGTTATTACACTCATGTCATGCAATCTGTTCAGGGATAAAATTGATGATGCCATCCTGCCGGCAACAGGGATAGAGGTTTTTCATAATTTTACTCTTGTTCATGATGATATAATGGACCAGGCATCTGTCCGAAGAAACCTTCCCACCGTTCATGCAAAATGGAATATTAATCAGGCCATTCTATCAGGCGATGTAATGGCATTTATTGCAAATGACTGCTTTCTTCAGACGCCTCCGGCGGCATTGCTTAAAGTCTTCAGAGCATTTAATAAAGCTGCTGTTGAGGTTTGTATCGGCCAGCAACTCGATATGGACTTTGAAAAAGTATCATTCGTTTCAAAAGATGAATATCTTAGGATGATCGAACTGAAAACTGCTGTTCTTATCGCTGCTTCAGCAATGATTGGTGCAATAATAGGGGAAGCTGACGACAAGGATGCAGCTCTTTTATATGAATTCGGTATTAATCTTGGTCTCGCTTTTCAGATACAGGATGACCTTCTTGATGTTTATGGAGATGTCAATATCTTTGGCAAGATATCGGGCGGTGATATTGTCACCAACAAAAAGACCTTTTTGCTTATTAAGGCATTGGAACTTGCTACCGGGAATACACTAATGAAACTCCAGGAACAGGTTCAGGTTAAAGAATTTAATCCCGCGGAAAAAATAAAAACAGTTATGGATATATTTAATCAGTTGAACATCAGATCCATTACCGAGAATCTTGCCAATGATTATATTACAAAGTCTTTGAAACTACTCGAAAAAGTTAATGCCGATAAGGATCGGAAAAATGAACTGTTTCAAATGGCCGCCTCGCTTATTGATCGTAAAAAATAGTTTATTTCCCGGGATTCCCGTTTTTCTTTTGCCCTCCCAGATTAATAAGTACACCGGCATTAAGCATTAACTGATCATAATTACTTACAATATATTTAAGTTCCGCATACAAACTGATCTGTTCTGTAATCTTCATGTAAGTTCCGGCTCCGATATTAAGTCCCAGCGCATTATCCGACTCAATAGTAGCAGGAAGATTTGGGCTATAATTATAAACTTCTTTTTCCCATACCAGTAATATATCAAGTCCGGCCAGTCCGTAAAATTCAAACCTGTCAGGAGTATTGAAAATATAATGTCCGTTTATGTCAAACATTATTGTCGAAATGGTAGTCGTTTGAGTTCCTTCTGGTTGAATTTCTTTTGTGATATGGGGTACTAAATAAGTAAATGAAGGTGAAATTTGAATCGGCAGGCTTACCTGATATATGCCTTTCATAGCAATAATGAAATGGCCACTTTTAAATGCGGTCCCTGGCATATCATGAAATTGGTATGCCGAGGAATATCCCAATCCTCCCCCAACTTTCGTAAACTGACCATTAATAACAGAGAAAGTTGCAACTGAAATAATAATCAAAACAAACAATTTCTTCATATTAAAATGATTTGGTTATTATTTGATTATTTTTCGAAATATAGAGAAAGATTATGGAATATTTTACAAAACTAATTTATGTCATATATATTTTTTTGACTATCGTGAATCAATAATAAAAAGACTAAAATATATTGAAAATGCATGAACTCAACCCCCCGACCCCCTTCTCTTGCGAGCAAAAGAAGGGGGAGTGAAGCTTTCTAGCCCCTCTTTGCAAAGCAGAGAGGGGTTGGGGTGAGTTCATGAGACCAAAATGAGAAAATAACTGATTATCAGTTCCATAAACAATTTATTACTCTTTCCAGATACTCATATATATTTTTTTTTGGTCTTAATAATTCTTCAGATCACTGAAGTAAAAATTCATAACTTATCGGATAGGAATGCAAAATTTATTAAATTTGTATCTTCTGGAAAAAATTAAATAACTGATACTTATGTCACTTAACACCGGAAAAATCAGCCAGATAATTGGCGCAGTTGTTGACGTTTCATTCGAAAAACAGGGCATCGCGATGCCTGAAATATATGATGCTCTTGAAATAAAAAGAGACGATGGTACTATTCTTGTTGTTGAATGCCAGCAACATATAGGAGAGAACACTGTCAGGACCATTGCCATGGACTCAACAGATGGGCTGAGACGCGGGATGGAAGTAGTGGCGACCGGCGCTCCCATTGTAATGCCTATCGGAGAACAGATAAAAGGCCGGTTAATGAATGTAACCGGAGATGCAATTGACGGAATAGGACCACTTGATAAAAAAGGAGGCTATCCTATTCATCGTAAACCACCAAAATATGAAGATCTTACAACCGAGAAGGAGGTTTTATATACCGGTATAAAAGTCATCGACCTCATTGAGCCATATTCAAAAGGAGGGAAAATCGGACTTTTCGGAGGAGCCGGCGTTGGAAAAACTGTAGTAATTCTTGAGCTTATAAATAATATTGCCAAATCATATGCCGGATTATCTGTTTTTGCAGGTGTAGGAGAAAGAACAAGAGAGGGAAACGACCTGCTGCGCGACATGCTTGAAGCCGGTGTGATTAAATATGGTAAAGAATTCCTTGAGAGCATGGAAAAAGGAGGCTGGGATTTATCCAAAGTCGATATGAATGCGCTTAAGGAATCACAGCTTGCACTTGTATTTGGACAGATGAACGAACCTCCGGGAGCACGTGCCCGGGTTGCACTTTCCGGTCTTTCTGTTGCAGAACATTTCAGGGATGGAGATGGCAAAAGCGGAGGCAGGGATATTCTCTTTTTTATGGATAATGTATTCCGCTTCACCCAGGCTGGTTCAGAGGTTTCAGCACTTCTTGGACGAATGCCTTCAGCAGTTGGTTATCAGCCTACTCTTTCAACAGAAATGGGCATTATGCAGGAGCGTATCACCTCGACCCGGCATGGTTCAATTACTTCAGTTCAGGCAGTCTATGTTCCTGCTGATGACCTTACCGATCCGGCCCCGGCAACAACATTTTCCCACCTTGATGCTACAACGGTGTTAAGCAGAAAAATCTCTGAGCTTGGCATATATCCTGCAGTAGACCCGCTTGATTCTACTTCCAGAATACTTACTGCAGAAGTAGTTGGCGAAGAACATTACAACTGCGCACAAAGGGTGAAAGAGATCCTTCAGAGATATAATGAATTGCAGGATATTATAGCAATTCTCGGTATGGATGAATTATCGGAAGATGATAAACTTGTTGTTCACAGGGCAAGA
>PMEC01000195.1:0-179 GCA_003155705.1 Bacteroidales bacterium | reverse complement strand
CAGACCAGATAAAAGATATGAAGATAGAGATAATAACCCCCGACCGGAAGGTATTTGAAGGTGATGTTAAATCTGTGAGGGTTCCAGGCAAAAAAGGATCTTTCCAGGTACTGAAAGATCATGCTCCAATTGTATCAACGCTTGAAAACGGACCGGTTATAATGGTCGATCAGGCAGGA
>PMEC01000049.1:22686-35029 GCA_003155705.1 Bacteroidales bacterium | reverse complement strand
AAAAAACTTTTAACCTCCGGGGTACAGCTTCACAGTCTGAAACTTTATGAAACGGCAAAATCTTATGCAGAGTGGTTCGCGGCGGATAACGAATAAGAAGAAGTGCCTAAAGTGAGCTAAAGTTTGGAGTGCCTAAAGTTGAAAAGGATTCAATTTAGAACAAAACAACTCTAGTCACTCTAGTCACTCTAGGCACTCCAAACTATTTCAATAGATAATATAGCAAGCCTGAAATATGAATGATATTCACCCCAAAAAACTTTTCCTCCTTGATGCTTATGCATTGATCTTCAGGGCCTATTATGCTTTTATAAAGAATCCGAGAATTACTTCAAAGGGGCTGAACACCTCTGCAATTTTTGGATTTCTTCTTACTCTTGAAGAAGTTTTGCAGAAACAAAAACCGACCCATATTGCTGTTGTGTTTGATACTCCGACACCAACATTCAGGCATGAAATGTTTAAGGATTATAAGGCTAATAGGGATGAAACTCCTGAAGACATAAAAAATGCAGTCCCCTATATAAAGAGGCTTATTGAAGCATACAATATTCCGGTAATTGCCTGTCCCGGATTTGAAGCTGATGATGTTATCGGAACGCTTGCCAGAAAGGCAACAGAGAAGGGATTTGAAACCTATATGATGACCCCGGATAAAGATTTTGCCCAGCTTGTTTCTGAGACTGTTTTTATGTTCAAACCATCACGAAGCGGGAATGAATCTGTGCTTTGGGGTATTGCTGATATTAAAAGAGAATTCTGTGTTGAGAGACCGGATCAGGTTATTGATGTTCTGGGTTTAATGGGAGACACAGCAGATAATATTCCAGGTGCCCCCGGTATTGGACCGAAGACAGCAATGAAGCTTATCTCGGAGTTTGGCAGTATTGAAGAAGTATTTAAAAATACAGACAAATTAAAAGGAAAGTTAAAGGAGATAATCGAAAACAATAAAGAACAGATAGAACTTTCAAAAAAACTTGTTACAATAGAACAGAATGTACCTGTCGAATTAAATGAGCAGGAGCTTATTACAGAAATACCCGACAAAGAAAAACTTAAAGTTCTTTTTGATGAACTTGAATTCAAAACTGTTGCAGCCAGAATACTCTCTGAAATTGATAAACAGGAACCAGCCGGGGAGTCACAGTCAGTTCAGAAACCGCAAATTCTACAGCAACCCCAAGGTGGCTCTTTGCAAGGCTCCCTTTTTGGGGATGAAATACGGGCTGCTCCCAAAGAAAAACTAACTATTGATAAAACCCCCCACGTCTATAAACTGGTTGATAATGATGAAGCGCTTACAAAACTTGTTTTTGAAATAAGCGCATTAAAAGAGTTCTGTTTCGATACTGAAACAACAAGTATTAATGCTCTTGATTCTGAACTTGTTGCAGTTTCCTTTTCATGGAAGAAAGGAACTGGTTATCTTATTCATTTCCCTGAATCCAAAGAAGAAACTTTTACTATTCTCAAAAAAATACAGCCGCTTTTTGAAAATCCGGCATCTTTAAAGATTGGACAAAATCTCAAGTTTGATATCCAGGTACTTGCAAACTACGGAATAAAAGTTAAAGGTCCGTTGTTTGATACAATGCTGGCTCATTATCTGCTTGAACCTGATCTACGGCATAATATGGATTTCCTGTCGGAAACGTATCTTTCGTACACACCTGTTCCAATAGAATCTCTAATTGGCGAAAAAGGGAAAAACCAGAAAAATATGCGGTCGGTAGCGATTGATAAAATTCTTGAATATGCAGTTGAGGATGCCGATGTGACCTGGCAGTTAAAGGGAATTTTCGAACCAAGGTTACGGAACGAGGGGTTGTCAGAGCTTGCAGAAAAGATAGAAATGCCACTTGTCCAGGTGCTTGCAGATATGGAAAGGGCAGGCGTTCTGGTTGATGAAGTAAACCTTAAATCGATTACCGGACAGCTGCGGGAAGATATTATAACCCTTGAAAAGGAAATCTATGATCTGGCAGGAATGGAATTTAATATATCCTCTCCAAAACAATTAGGAGATATTCTCTTTATCCGCCTTAAACTGGATGATAATGCCCGGTTCACAAAAACTAAGCAGTTTATAACAAATGAAGAGATACTCCAGCGGCTGATCCATAAGCATCCGATAATAGGTAAAGTTCTGGAATACAGAGGTCTTAAAAAACTTCTTTCTACCTACGTTGAAGCACTTCCATTGTTAATAAACAAATCTACAGGAAGAATTCATACATCGTTTAATCAGGCTGTTGCATCTACAGGAAGATTGAGTTCAAATAATCCGAATCTTCAGAACATCCCTGTAAGAGATGAACGAGGGAGAGAAATTCGAAAAGCATTTGTACCCGCAGAAGGAAATCTTTTTTTCTCAGCAGATTATTCACAGATCGAGCTCCGGCTGATGGCTCACCTGAGCCGCGATAAAAGTATGATTGATGATTTCCTTTCAGGCAATGACATACATGCTGCAACCGCCTCAAAGATATTTGGCGTTGAAATTAAGGATGTTACAAGAGAAATGCGAAGCAGGGCAAAAACAGCCAACTTTGGAATTATTTATGGCATATCTTCCTTCGGATTATCCGAACGGCTGACAATCGGACGAAAAGAGGCAAAAGAACTGATTGACGGTTATTTTAATTCTTATCCCGGAGTAAAAACATATATGGACGAGAGCATCAGAAAAGCACGAGACCTTGGTTTTGTTACCACAATGTTCGGACGTAAAAGGTACGCCCGGGATATCCATTCGCGGAATCAGGTTGTTCGCGGGAACGCAGAGAGAAACGCCATTAATGCTCCTATCCAGGGAACCGCAGCCGATATTATAAAGATAGCAATGATTCGGATTCATGCTCGTCTGGGAGAAGAAAAGCTTAAGGCAAAAATGATATTACAGGTGCATGATGAACTTATTTTTGAAGTATTGCCGGATGAGCTGGAAAAATTGAAAGATATTGTTCTGACTGAGATGTCAGGCGCAGCAAAACTGGATGTTCCCCTTAAAGTGGATTGGGGGATTGGGAAAAACTGGCTGGAGGCGCATTGAGAAGAAGGGGAGAGTGGGGGAAAAGGAGAAATTAAGATAAAAGACAAAAGTTAAAAGATAAAAGGAAAGAATTAAGTAAAAATTCCCCCGTTGAATCCCGAAGGGATCGACGAAGTCACCAGGGCGGTGGGTTGTAATTATATAATCTTAAGCTGTTTATGAAAGTCAAAGTTCTGTTTTTTGGAGTTCTTTCCGAAATTACCGGGGCCGGAATTAAGTTTTATAACGATGTAAAATCTATCGAACACTTAAGGCAAAGAGTCTCAGATGATTTTCCTGAAACTATCCATTACAGATTCAAAGTATCCCTGAACAATGAATTCATAAATGGTGATTCTGAACTTAAGGATGGGGATGAGGTAGCATTCCTTCCCCCCTTTGCCGGCGGTTGAAAATAAAATATCAGAATTTGATGAACGGACCTGAACTAAAGATAACCTGCTATCAGATTAGTCTGGACCCCCTCCTTTTTTCAGTTAATTGTACTATTGGAAGTCCGCTGACCTTGCCTGCAATCTGAATTGACCCGGATTTACCGTCAAGAATAGAACTGTATTTTTCCTTATTGTTAAGAATATCAATAGCTTTATGGACCTGTTCATCAGTTTTAAGATTCCATTTAATTGCCCCGTCCTCATAAAAATACCTTCCGATTATTTCGTCGGCAAGTAATTCCGTAATCTCCTCTTTGAATTTTTCCAAATCCACGTCAGGATGATGGGTAATCTCCTTCTCTAGTGCCGTAAAAAGATCTTTATTGGTATCATAGTTTTTTTCTTTTTTAGCATTAGACACCAGCTCATTAAATGATTGTTCAGTATTGGTTCTGTAATCGAATTTCTTTTGAATGAGATAATTTTTAAAATCAGCATAATCCTGATCCGTGAATCTAAACTGATCCGGATCTTTAATTTGAGGATGAGACCAGTAATATTGTGTGGCAAAGTCAAAGATAAAATTTCTGACATATAGTTCACTGGACAACTGGCTCAGTGTTTGGGGAAGTACTTCGATGTCAGGAGTAATCCCTCCGCCATTTTTGACAATTCTTCCGTTTTTAGTTTTAAACTCTGAAATAAGTGAATCAGGTACGACACCAACAGATCCATCTTCATTAGGGTGTGAAAAATCCAAAGCCTGGATACATCTGCCGCTGGGGATATAGTATTTTGCCGTAGTAACCTTAAGCTGGGTATTATAGCTCAGGGGTCGAGTTATCTGAACAAGCCCTTTTCCGTATGATCGCTGTCCGATAATTATTCCCCTGTCGAGATCCTGTATGGCTCCTGCAACAATCTCTGATGCAGAAGCAGAACCTCTGTCAATTATAACTGCAAGTGAGATTTTATCATCAATGGCTGACTTGGTGGTTTTATAATCACTGTCAAACTGTTTAACTTTTCCTTTTGTGCTGACTACTTCATTTCCAGGGTCAACAAACAGATTGACAATCTCCACAGCTTCAGTGAGAAGGCCTCCGGGATTTCCTCTCAGGTCCAGAATAATCTGTTTAGGATTATGCGTTTTTAGTGAAGCAAGTGAATTTTTCACTTCATCAATACAATTCTGAGTGAAACTTCTAAACCTGATATAGCCTGTATTCTGGTCAAGCATTCCTGAATATGGGACAGGGGGAATGGCAATTCTTTCTCTTTTCATGGAGTATTCTGTTTCCTTCCCGTTCCTTTCAACAGTTAATGCAATTAGCGTTCCCGGATCTCCTTTAAGTCTATCGCTTACCCTGTCTGTGGGAATACCATTTAACGAAACTCCATCGACTTTCTTGATAATATCTCCTGGTTTTAATCCTGCCTTATCAGCCGGAAAGTTTCTGTAAACCTCCGTAATAACTGCATATTCACCATTGCTTCGAACCATTGAACCGATACCCCCATATTTACCGGTCGTCATAAAAGTGAATTCATCTATCTCAGATTCAGGATAATAAACAGTATATGGGTCAAGCGTCTTCAACATATCATCAATGCCCGCTTTTATTATTTTATCAGGATTTATTTCGTCAACATAAAAAGTATTTAGTTCCCGGAAAAGAGAAAAGAAAATATCGAGATTTTTTCCAATCCTGAAGTCTCTTGTTTCCTGGGTTCCTAAAAACGCTATGCTTATACCTGAGACAATTACGATAGTAAAGACAATAATCAGTTTCCCAAAGCTTAACTTTTTCATCTTAAGCAAGTATTAAATATTGAAAGGCGAAAATAATAAGAAATAGGTGAAAATGAGGAGTAAAAGATATATTTAAAACAACTTTAACAATTTGATTTTTATTATTTAAGATTATCAGCAATCATAAATAAAACAATATAAATCGCTTGAAAATCAATAAATTTGGGTGTAAGATTCCAGATATTTCCGTTTTTATTTAAGAATACCGGTAAACATATTAATCATTCCTTTTATCGAATTCTCGACAGTTAAATAATCGGGAATAGCATTATCTCTGAAGATCATTGTGAATACAATTTTTTTATTTATTGTATTAAGAAATTCATAAAGAATCGCTTTGTTTACCCGGTAGGCCTCTTTAGTTCTCCTTTTAATAAGGTTTCTGGTGACTGCCAGTTTAAATCCTTTTTTGGGTACGCTAAACGCCACCTGCGCAGGAAAGGGCATATCAGAATTGCTGTAAGCCCATACAATCAAAAAAGGAGTGCAATAAAATGATTTGCCTTCCTGAAAAAGAACTTCAATTGCCTTTTTACTGCAAAGTCTTTCGGATTTACTGAATTTATTTTTATTCGTAACCATAAAAAGAACAATCCGGGATGTAGCATAAGTGAAATTTGAATGCCAGGAAATAAGCCGCAGGAAAAGATTAATTATCTTAAATTTCTATTATATTCTTTCAGAAAATCATCAAGAGCCATGGTCATTGACGGCGCCTTTGGATTGGGTGCATTAATGTCAAGTCTCAGCCCTTCATGTTCTACGGCACTGGCAGTCGTTGGACCAAATGCTGCGATTTTAACATCTCCCTGAATAAAATCAGGGAAGTTTTCACGAAGAGATTTTATCCCTGACGGGCTGTAGAAGACAAGAATGTCATAGTCAAAATCTTTAACATTAGAGAAATCGGTACTGATCGTTTTGTACATTGTTCCGATTGTGTATTTGATATTATTCTTATCAAGCAGCTCCGGAATTTCAGCATTATGCGGCTCTGAAAGTGGAACAAAATAATTGTCTTCCCTGTGTTTTAAAATTATTTCAATCAGATCCTGAAATTTGGCTCTCCCATGGAATATCTTCCGTTTTCTGTATACAATATATTTTTGAAGATAGAATGCAACATTTTCAGTTATACAGAAATACTTCATTGTGTCAGGAACGACAATCCTCATCTCATTACAAATTCTGAAGAAATGATCAATCCCGGTTTTGCACGTAAAAATTACAGCCGTAAAGTCAAGAATGTTGATTTTTTGCTGGCGAAAATCTTTTACCGTGATACCCTCAACCTGATTAAATGGCTTAAACTCAACTTTCAGGTTGTATTTCCTTGCCAGCTCGAAATATGGAGATTTCGGGTTTTGAGGTTCAGGCTGTGACACTAAAATCTTCCTTATTTTCACTATCTGCAGATTTAGTTTAACCTTCAAAATAACTCTTGCCAACCTATACTAACTCTGTAATATATCTTACTATTATCACAACAGGTAGAATTTCTAGCGCACAAAGGTATAAAATCAAATAGAATATTGAAACATGTCGGTTTATAAAAATCAAAAAAAGCCGGAATGCCCTGATGAAGTATAACAAAGCCACTACCATAAAACCAGTGTGAAACAGAATATTTACAGGAATAAGAGTTGTATAAAGTATAAGTACGGTACTTAACAGTAAGAAAAGTCCTGCAAGCCTGTACCCCTGATAAATGCCGATAAGATATTCCCTGAATATCTCTTTTTCGTCGCTAATGGTGCCAATGATAACACAAATAAAATGTCTTAAGGTCAATGCAGAAATAATGACAACAAAATAAATAAGCCAATAAATAAATCCTTTCCCTTCAGGGAGAATGTTATACCAGCGGATAGTTAAAAAAGCAAATAAACTGATACTTAAGAATGAAGCAAGATTAAACAGCGTTGATTGCCATTGAAAGAGAACCCCTTTATCGCGGGAAGAACTTTCGTTTATGCCACGTAATGATATAAATTTTAATATTCCCTTGAAAAATTTCACGAATTCGGTTTTAATGATCCCGTAGATAAAAACGGTCAGAAGAATTACGGGAAGACTCCAGTCATTATGAAAAACATCTGGTGGCAATTCATCCCCGCTCTTCAGATGCCTGACAAGGTCCGCTTTTTTTTCTTCAAAGATCTTCCTGTTAATCTCTGCAAAAACATATGGGAAATCCTGTAGATGATTTTTATCGATCCGTGTGATAAGATTAGCGGAGTCGCGAAATGTTACATCAGCGATACTGTTTCGTTTACAGAATAAAGCTGTGTCATTTAGGAGTGACTTTACAACTGAATGAAAATGAACTACTCCGGGATGAAGTGCAGAATCAGGTTGTCCATCATTTTTATGTAGTGATGAATCTGGCAACTGTCTTGTCGAATCCTGCCTTACAGGTATCTTCTGTTTAATTGTATCCTGTCTGATAAAACTTTCGATCATCACAGCCGCCAGAAATTAATCTGACAAAAATAATGATAATAAAAGAGATAATATTATTAATGGCTAATCAGCCTGATTATCAGAAATGATCGATTCTGCAACCTGAGATTTCAGAAAGAATATTATTTGCAAGCCTGCTTGCACCAATTCTGAAAAGAGTGTTTTTCAGCCACTCTTCACCAAGACAATATTTTACAATCTGATAATAATTTATCGCATCAGCCGGATCAACAATCCCTCCTGACGCTTTAAATCCAACTCTGATGCCGGTTTCTGAATAGAAATCAGATATGGCACGGCACATCACAAAAGCAGCTTCCGGTGTTGCCGAGATAGTCGTTTTTCCTGTAGATGTTTTTATAAAGTCAGCACCGGCATCCATTGCTATCATTGATGCCTTGAAAATATTTTCAGAACCTCCAAGTAATCCCGACTCGACAATAACCTTAAGTTGTTTTTCTCCTAAAGCGTCCTTGATTTCCCTGATTTCGTCAGCAACCATAGCAAAATCATTTCCTAAAAAAGCGCCAACAGGAATCACCATATCGATCTCATTGGCCCCTGCTTCTATTGCCATCTTGCATTCCGAAACCTTAATGCTCCTGAATGTCTGTGAAGTAGGGAAAGCGCCAGCGACAGAAGCAATTCTGACATTTTTGGCGGTTAGTTTCTCTTTTACAACTGAGACAAAATTGGGAAAAACACATATTGCTGCAATATTCGGGATATTTGAATAGCGGCCGGAGAAACTGTTTATCTTGCCCGTGATGTGAATTATATGGCTCTTATTGTCAGTTGAATTAAGACTGGTCAGATCAATCATATTCAAAATACTCATCAGAAGGTGCTTGTCCGGAGTTGAGGATGATTCAGAGGATATTTGCTTAAGTCCTTTTTTAATTTCCGTTTCTGAAGGACAGGTTTTAATCAGCTTTTCGTATAGCTTTGTCATGAAACAGGTTTTATGTTTAACTATATTACAATCATTATGAAGAAAAAGAACGGGTTCAATATAATGCTTTTTGTTTTGATAATTAATCTATTTTTCATGATTAGTTGCATAAACAGCTCAAAACAGCCTAAATCAGATGTTCTCATGAAGGCAGATATTAATTTTTCACTCATGTCAGTAAAGAGCGGTATGCAAAAAGCATTTCTTGCTTATTTTGCAGATAGCGGAGTGATGCTCAGAGATAATGCTTACCCTTTGGTTGGAAAAAATTCACTCATTTCCCAGTTTGCAAACAGGTCGGACACCTCGTTTGTCCTTTCATGGGAACCTGTTTATGCAATGATCGCAAAAAGTGGAGATCTTGGGTATACGTACGGATATTATGCCAGAACAATTAAATCAACAGGAGTTGTTTCAAAAGGAACTTATGTTACAATCTGGGAAAAGCAAAAAGACGGAACCTGGAAATTTGTAATGGATACCGGAACAAATGGACTTCCGGAAAAATCAAAAGAATCAAGCATTATTCCTTGTTTTTGGTATCAATTAAAATTGTAACAGGACCATCATTGATTATTTCGACCTCCATCATTGCACCGAATTTTCCGGTTTTAACATCCTTTCCAAGAAGGTAGGAGAGAGTTTTTATGAAGCTGTCATACAGCGGGATGGCAATATCTGGACTTGCAGCTTTTATATATGATGGCCTGTTCCCTTTCTTTGTTTTTGCATGAAGGGTGAACTGGCTTACTGCAATAATATCACCACCTGTTTCAATCACAGATAGATTCATTACTCCATTAGTGTCATTAAAGATCCTGAGTTGTACAATTTTATTGCAAAGCCAGGCTATCTCTTCATTGTTATCTGCCTCTTCAATGCCGATCAGCACCATTAATCCGGGACCGATCTCTGAATATATTTTATGATTAATTTTCACGGAAGCCTTGTTTACTCTTTGTATGACTGCTCTCATATAAAACAGAATTTAGCTTTTTGTTTCATTGTTAAAAGATTAAATAATGAATATCTGTAATCTACTTAAAAGTCTGAAGCTGGAAGTCCGGAGTCCGAAGCTTTTTTCAGAGAACTTCCCTCTTCCGACTTCTGACTTCCATCTTCTATCTCAAATATATGCAATCAGTCGGGAAAACAAAGTGTTGAATTATATTATATTTACGCAGTTTTATATTACTTATGGACTATTTTTCAATTATTGCTATAGCATTAGGACTTTCGTTTGACACGTTTGCCGTTTCACTTTCCTATGGCGTTTTGCAAAATAAAATATTCTTCAGACAAGCCGCCAGGATAGCAATTGTTTTCGCAGTTTTTCAAGGAGGATTGACCGTATCGGGGTATTTTCTTGGTTCAATTATAAGTGAATATTTGAAAACACTGGATCACTGGATTGCGCTGGGACTGCTTGGCTTTCTGGGATTGAAAATGATCATCGAGGGATTAAAAAGAAACGAAACAAAAGAAATAAAAGATTACAGTAAACCGGTAATTCTGATTTCTATTGCAATTGGAACAAGCATTGATGCTTTTGCCGTTGGAGTCAGTTTTGCTTTTCTGGATGTCCGGATTTGGATATCAGGAATTATTATCGGAATAGTTACTTTCCTTGCATCAATGACTGCAATAAGGATCGGGAAATCAGCGGGGGAAAAGCTTGGCGGTAAAGTTGAAGTAATCGGAGGGCTTATCCTCGTTGCAATCGGATTAAAAATTTTCCTTCAACATATTTTAGCTGCTTAACTATATTGAATTGTTAGTTTCACAGAGTTACACAGAGGTTGCACAGAGCCACACGGAGCCAATTATTTAGTATCTCAGTGTCTCTCTGTGTCTTCTCTGTGCCTCTCTGTGTAAGTTCTTACATGAAATTATTTTCTTATTGTTCTCACTTTAAATACCCAACCTTCTATTTTTTCTTCTCCGCCTTGTATTCAGCCTCTTTTGCTTTCCAGGCTGACTCATTGAAAAGATCCCAGTAAACGGAATACCTCCTGTCGTATGTTGAATAGAATGGCTTCATAATAATATCCCTTGGTCTGCCAACATTTACGGTAATGAAAGTACTTGTCTTTCCTTCAACTGGTTTCATCCATGCCGATGGATTCCTGTTTTCTGTCATAATAACAGGAACATACATTGCGTCTTTTAATATCGAGTCTTTCACCGGGCCAAGATCACCTGCCAGAACAAGCGGACCATACATTATTGCCACACGGTTACTGTCATCAGGCATGGGCTCAAGCCTTAAAGAAAATGGGATTTTGACCTCCAGTTTATCTCCGGATTTCCATGTTCTTTCGACTGCGACAAAGCTTCCCGGTTTTTGATGTACGTACATATTATTTCCATTAATACGTACAAAAATTCCGTTCAGGGCCCAGGAAGGATATCTTACCTGAACAATCAGCTTAACGGGAGTCTCACATCTGAATTCCAATGTCGTTCCCTGTTCTTCGGGATATTTTGTTTTCTGAACAACAGTCATTCCTTTTTCTTTCCATGAAAGTTCAGAGGCGATAAACTGGAAAACGAACAATTCATTATCGTTATGATAGAAAATATTCTTTCCATATTTTGAATGGTTTTCCATGCCTGTTCCTATACAACAAGTGAACTCGAACGGGTCCTGAAAAACTTTGTAGCCGCCCATTTCGAGTGACAGATTGTAAGTAACCCTTCCATTTTCAGGGTTCTGGGTCGATAGGATATGATTAAATAATGCCCTTTCATAAAAATCAGCGGCTTTTACAGAGGCATCCCATTCAAAGATATGTTCGGTGAGCTTAAGCATATTATATACATTGCAAGATTCGGTCGTTCCTTCTCCCAGCCGGTCTCTAAGCTTATCTGCAGGCCCGAAATACTCCTTATTCCCATTTCCCCCGGTAACATAGGAATGATGGTTAACAACAGTATTCCAGAAAAAAACAGCAGCCTTTCTATCGGTTGTATCTCCTGTGAGCTCATAAATCCTGGAAAGCCCGATAAGTTTCGGAATATTTGTATTGCAGTGTTTGCCGGGAAGAATATCTGTTCCGGCTTTCAGAGGATCGAGAATGGCTTTTTGATAAAAAATCTTTGACATTTTAAGATATCTTTCATTTTTGGTATCAGCATACAGATCAGCAAGAGTTTCGGCAATGCCACCATGTTCACAACGCAGCATAATCTGAACCTGTTCTTCGTTCAGCCCTGAAACAATGCCCTCAAGCCAATCGGCAAACCGTTTTTCGACTTCAAGGGCAACTTTGTTACCACATTGCCGGTAAGCATCCCGTAACCCCGCCATCATTTTGTGCTCAGTATAAAATGGAACCCAGATACCATTCAGGTCAAACCCCTTTGAACGAATATTCCCCTTTGAAACCTCTTTTGTCAGTATCTTTTTCCCTTTTGGGAATGCGCCTATATATCCTTGTCTGTCAGTGTCCTGGAGTTTTTTCAGCTCATCAACAATATAATTCACCCTTTCAAGAAATCTTTTATCCCCGGTTGTCCGGTACATCATTGAGCAGGCACTCAGATAGTGCCCCAGNNTTCAGTCCTGCTTCACTGTAAAATTTTGAAAGGAGACGATCAGGCTCATAATTCAGCAAAGTATTTTCATCAAGCTCTGTTGCATGAAGAAATGGTCCGTCGAGAAGCCTGATATCAGCAAGCTCAAA
>PMEC01000049.1:7548-22665 GCA_003155705.1 Bacteroidales bacterium | reverse complement strand
TTACAAAGAATTAAAATCTGCTGGTACCAGAAACCTGTCACGTTTATTAAATACAGCCATTTCTTTAAAACCGGTTTCTTTCAAAAGAGCATACGCCTCACTAAAATATTGCCCGACCCGGGTTGGAATATGTGCATCGGAATTGACACAGACAGGAACATTTTCTTCATTGAAAATCTGCAGAAACCGTCTGTCAGGATAAAAATCACCAAGATGCCGGTTTCTCCCGTTGGTGTTCAACTCAAAAGCAACTTCATGAATTTTCATGTTAGCTGCCAGCCTTCTATATAACCTTTCAGGGTTTCCGGATGGTTTGAAATTGTAAATTCTGATAAGATCACAATGGGCAATTATGTCAAATAAGCCTGATGCAACAGCCTCATTAACATAATCAAAATAAGTTTCATATAAGTCATCAATATTGCGGTTTTCATAAAATTCCGGTCCGCTATCGACGGTTTTCTCACCAAGGTAGTGCACCGATCCCATCACAAAATCGAGATCCAGGGGCTTCAGGAATTTATAAATTTCTTCTTCCTTTCCAGGGAAATAATCAACCTCCAGCCCTGTTTTAATTTTTATATCTGAAAAATTCTTCTTGAGTCTTTTAATATAATAAACATAATCATGAATCCTCCCGGGATCCATACACCACTGCTGATCTGTAACGAATAAATTAAGGTGTTCAGAAAAACCTATCTCATTTATTCCGGCTGACATTGCCTGAGCGATATATTCTTCAGGATCTGCTTTCCCGTCGCTGAAAGTCGAATGAATATGATAATCTGTTCTGTAGAGCATAATAAATATTTAACCCCGATGAGGTAGAGTTAATTTCATTTTCTTCAATAAAAATAACTGTTTATTTGATTCCAGCCACTGTCCTTTATCACTAATTGAATTGTCGGGTGTGAACAGTCCCTCAATGAACAAAACCATTTTGTATTTGTCATATTTAGTGTTAAATTTAAAACAAAAGAGTTTTTTGTCGGAATTTACCAGGAATTAGGAATCTTAAATTGTGTCAATTATCTGAAAAATAATAATTTTGTTAAAAAACAATAAATGAATAAAACAGATAAGTATTGTGTCTGTGCCAATTGTGATTTCAGAGAAGTGGTTTTTGCCCATCTCGATGATGTGGCTATACAGGAACTTTGCAATCACAAAGATGAAATGTCTTTCAGAAAGGGTGAAATAATAAATCGTGAAGGTGAAAAAATTACCAACTTCAAATATCTTAAAAGCGGACTGGTAAAACTTTACCGCAGAACTTCTTCAGGAGAGGAACAGGTAATAACCATTACAAGACCATTTGAGTTTGTAAGTAATATGAGTATTTTTTCGGAAGACAGGTACAAGTATTCTGTTTCTGCGCTGGAGGATTCAGTTGTCTGTATCGTGAAGCTGGATTTTATTAAGGGGCTTTTCCTGAAGAATGGAGGGTTTGCAATGGGGCTGCTTACAAAAATCTCAAAAATTAATGACAAAATAATCAACCAGACGCTCGATATCCGGCAGAAGAATCTTATCGGAAGAGTTGCTTTTGTTTTGCTCTATTTTACAAAAGAGATATATAATTCATTGATTTTTGATATTCCGGTATCACGGAAAGAAATTGCCGATTATATAGGAATGAGTACCGCGAACGTGATAAGAACTCTTTCTGATTTCAAAAGAGAAGGAATAATAAAAGTCTTTGGCAAAACCATTGAAATAGTTGATCTGAATAAATTGGAAATCATTTCAAAGAGAGGGTAAGCATTAACAAACGCTGATAATTGATTTGATTTAATATTCCATTTAAACATCTACAATTTAGAAAAATTATCGGGTTATTTAATACTTAAAAAAAACTAAGGAGCAAATATTTTCCCAAAAACCCACTTCCCCGGTAATAAAACAAATTTCTGCTCCAAGCTCTTTTATGGAAATAGTTGATCTATATTGCAAATTACTGGGTGCATGTTACTGAACTGATTCTGTATTAACATTTTTTACACTAATGAGATGTTGGGAATAAATCAAAATTATTTTACTTTTGGGTCTGAAAAAAATATTTTACAGCTATCTAAAATACAGAAATCATGGCAAATTTAAAATCAGTAAAGGGTATAATTGCAATTCTGACTGGCGGGGGAGATGTTCCCGGCTTGAATCCGGCAATAAGGGCAGTGACAATACGCGCAAACAGGGAGGGATATAGAGTTATAGGACTCCGCAGGGGCTGGGCAGGTATTTCTGAATTAATCAGAGATGGCAAGGCAAACAACAGCAACAATTTTCAAATTCTTACAGATGATATTGTTAATAAAGCTGGCCGTACCGGAGGAACTTTTTTACACACTTCGAGGACCAGACCGAGCCATATGGCAAAGGAAAACGTTCCGGATCATCTTAAAAACACATATAATGCAGATATTAATGATCTTACTCCTGAGATAATAAAAAACCTTGAATGGCTTGGGGTTGATTATCTTATTCCTATTGGAGGCGATGATACCCTGAGTTATGGGGTTCACCTTTACAAAAAGGGGGTAAATGTTGTTGCAATACCAAAGACCATGGACAATGACGTTCCGGGAACCGATTACTGCATTGGCTTCAGCACGTGCGTTTCACGAACCATTCAAATGACAAACAGCCTCCGAACATCGGCCGGATCTCATGAGAGACTTTTGGTTCTTGAAGTATTCGGAAGATATGCCGGCTTTACGGCAATGCTGCCCACTTTGGCTGGCGCTGCAAATAGGTGCGTGATACCTGAATACGAGTTTGATATAAATCAGCTCACAAAGCTTCTTGTTGAAGACAGGAACAATAATCCAAGTAAATATTCAGTTGTTCTGGTATCAGAAGGAGCAATGTTTAAAGGAGGAGAGATGATCTTTGCTGATAGTGAAAAAGATGCATATGGTCATGCAAAATTAGGCGGTATTGGCGATATGGTATCAGTAAAACTTAAAGAACTTTCAGGAGAATATAATAAAGGAAAAACCATTAATGTAATTTACCAAAAACTTGGCTACATGGTTCGTGGAGGAGATCCTGATGCACTTGATTCTATCGTACCAATGGCTTATGGGAACCTTGCCCTGGATTTGATTTTAAAGGGGGTACATGGAAGGATTGTGGTTCTCAAGAATGGCAGATACGATAATCTCCCGATTGATGTGGTTACATCAACTAAAAAAATAGTCAAATTAGCAGATTATAACACTGAAAGACTCAGGCCTTATTATCACAGCTTTGAAATGAAGCCTTTCTTCCTGATGGCTTCAGAAAATTAGGATGTCAGACCCCTTTGCCGCTATCTGTTGATTTTTATTTACTTTTGGCTGAAAATAAACTCAGTTGGAAAAGGGGCTTGTTATTAAATCTACCGGCAGCCGCTATAAGGTGTTGTTTGACCAGGGCAAAATTGTTGATTGTACCATAAAAGGTAAGTTGCGTGTAAAAGAAATCAGAACCACTAATCCTATTGCTGTTGGTGACCATGTTCTGTTTGATTATAACACCGTGGATTTTACCGGTATAATTACGGAGGTTCTTGACAGGAAAAATTATATTGTCAGAAAATCATCCAACCTCTCAAAACATTCACAAATACTTGCTGCAAACCTCGACCAGGTGTTTCTGATGGTAACAATAATATTGCCAGAAACTCCGGTGGAATTTATAGACAGATTTCTTGCAACCGCTGAAGCATACAGGGTGCCCGCAAAAATCATTTTTAATAAGACAGATCTTTATGGCGAACGCGAACTTAAAAGGATGGAGTTTCTTATTGCATTATACAGCAAAATCGGGTACGAATGCTTCAGGCTGTCCCTGGTTACAGGGGAAAACACAGCTCTTCTTGAAAACACGATGAAGAATAAAATTAATCTTCTTTCAGGAAATTCAGGTGTAGGAAAAACAACTCTTCTGAATTTATTCAATCCCACCCTTAATCTTAAAACTGAAGAAATTTCTGATTACCATAAACAGGGCAAACACATAACGACATTTCCTGAAATGCACCCGATGCCTTTTGGCGGATATATTATTGATACTCCCGGCATCAGGGGGTTTGGAGTCATCGATATGGACCGTATTGAGATTTACCATTTTTTCCCTGAAATTTTCAGGAAATCAAATGAATGCAGGTTCTATAATTGTCTGCATCTCGAAGAACCCGGATGCGCTGTAAGGTCTTCGGTTGAAAACGGGGATATAGATCCTCTCCGGTACAGAAGCTATCTGAACATTCTGGAGGATGATAATCGCAAATACAGATGAAATTGAATTATCTTATAATATAAATTATCTTTATAATCGCCATAAACAGACTCATTATGAAAAGGAGAAGAGTCCTTATTCTTGTCTATTCTGCATTTCTGGTAATAATGCTGGCAAACTACTTTTATTATCAGAGCCTGTATAATAAGCAGATAAATTATATTGTTAAATTACTTGACAGACAGGTTCAGATTGTCGGCC
The DNA here is from genome assembly GCA_003155705.1 of Bacteroidales bacterium. Classification (GTDB taxonomy): domain Bacteria; phylum Bacteroidota; class Bacteroidia; order Bacteroidales; family VadinHA17; genus LD21. The sequence goes on along the minus strand of PMEC01000049.1, from coordinate 18,183 downwards.
TGGAAGTTGACAGTACTAATAATGATTTTGGAAGCGATCTGGCCAAGATTCCCTTTTCTCAGGACCTGACAAGGTTTTTTGATAAATCAAAACCTGATGTTAAATACAGGGTGACAGACCAAATGAAACTCTTCTTCTCGAAGTACAAAGACTTTGTTACTAATATCAGGTTATACGATAACTATCTTAATGAATATACTTTATCAAGGGATGAACAGACATATGAATGGATTGAAGGTGAATTCACCGCTCTGGATCAAAGAGAAATTCAGAAAATGGACATACTAATTGAAAGTAACGGGAAATTCAATTACTATGCCCCGATCCTGATGAAAAGTGGTGGGGATCCATTTGGAAATATCATGGTGACAGTTGATTATAAGAGATTCTTTCAGAAACTTTTTTCAAAATTTAACCTGAAGGATTATCAATGGCAGTGGGTAGTAAGTGATAAAGGTGAAATAATTTTTGACAACAACGGGATAACAAAATACTCTCAGATTGATAAGATTGTCAGAGCAATATCCTCTGGAGCTAACTCTAATATTATTCATGAGGCAATTATTGATGGTAAAAATCGGGAAGTTCTTTCCTCTTATTACTCATCACAGATTCTGCAGAGAGACCTTGGTCTGATATTCTCAGCCAGAACAGATTATTTCCAGAAATATATCATCAGAAATTCGATATTCATCGTAATCGGAACTCTGCTTATAATTCAACTGATAATCTTAATATTCTGGAGGTATATAAAATCAATGGAATCAGAAGTGGAAAGACTTTCTGACTCCGAAAGTACTCTGATGAAGCTAATTGAGGAGATGCCGGTCGGAGTAATAATTCATAATTATAGCAGGGAGATTCTTAAGTCGAACAAAGTCGCTGCGGGTTTCTACTCGTATGAGAAGGAGTCTGAAATGCTCGGAAAAATATTTCCGGAAACCTCACTACCGGACAATAGTGATTATTTTTCCAAATATCTGGGGGGCACATTCCTGCCGGATCAATTTGTTATAATAAAGAAGGAAATAGGAGAAATAGTACTTTACAGAAGCAGCATTCCGGTAAAATTTTCAGGAGAGGAAGCTACAATGGAAATCCTTATAGATATAACTATGCTCGAGTCAGCTCGTAAGCAGGAAGCCAAAGCAAATGTTGCCAAATCTGAGTTTCTTGCAAGAATGAGTTATGAAATAAGGACCCCTCTTAATGGAATAATAGGAATGGCAGATGTCCTGAACAGATATGATCTGAACAACGAGGTCAGAGATGTTGTAAGTCTGTTACGCAGATCAACGGAAGTTCTGCTTGGAATTATTAATGACATACTTGATTTTTCTAAAATTGAATCAGGTAAAATGATTCTGGATGAAGCTCCTTTCAACCTTAGAGAGGAAATTAATTACTCTGTCGATCTTGCAAGAACGAACATACTTGAAAAAGATCTGATAATCAGACATATAATTGATAAAAAAGTACCGGAGAGCATTATCGGTGACCCTTTCAGGCTAAGACAAATACTGACAAATCTTATTAATTATTCCATAAAAAATACAGAAAAAGGTGAGATTCTTCTCAATTGCCGGACTCGGGGAAAAATAGATGGAGTTGTAATACTATTGTTTGAAATTCAGGATACAGGACAACCAATTTCCAAGGCTGACCTGAAAAAAATATTTGGAAACTTTTTAGGTGCAGACTCAATATCTGTCAGATCAAACGATGAATCTGGTTTTGGAACAATTATAGCAAAACAACTTATAGAATTGATGGGCGGAGAACTTATTGCTGAAAGTCAGACGGAAAGTTCTGGCAACGCAGTGAATAAGGTGACTTTCACAATTAAAGCATATTCCAATGAAAGATCACAAAAGGGACTGAATATGTCAGACTTAAGTCGGTTTGATCAGATAAAAACCCTTATTATATCCGGAAGTCAGAACAGGGATGAAGAACTCATGACTTCCGTTCACAAACTTGGCCTATCGTCTTCTGTTACAACATTCCAGAAATCGACAACTAGTCAGTTAAAAGCCAACCTTTCCCTTCCGACAGAAAGGTACAGGATGATAATTATTACTGATGATGAGGATTTTGATGGTTTTGAAGTTGCAAGATCATTATGGGAGAATAAACTTTCATTAAATTTTGTAATGATAATGGTCAGTTCTAATGACAAAAAAGGTAATTATCTGCGGTGTATCAATCTGGGCATAGATCATTACCTGGTTAAACCATTTGATGCTGGCGAATTATGTAAAGTTATCCAGAACAGCTTTCCCGGTGTTGAAAATTGTGCGGACACCACAGGTTCAGAAGTCCTGAAAAAAGAAATTCACATTCTTGTTGTTGATGATAATAAGATGAACCTGAAAACAATGACAAAAATGCTGGAGGTTCTTGGGTATTCCCCTGAAATTGCTGAAAACGGACATGAAGGTTATAATAAAGCTATTAACAAAAAGTATGATATAATTTTCATGGATATAATTATGCCAGAAATGGATGGTTATGAATCAGCAAGGCGGATTCTCGAATTTGATAAATCCTATCATATAGTTGCTATTACTGCAGATAATATGCCTGATTCAAGAAGGAAAGCAGAATTGTCCGGTATAAAGGAATTTATCTCCAAACCCGTTCGGCTGGAAGATCTTAAAAAGCTTTTTGCCGAATATTTTAACAAATAACCTTCATTAAAATTGGCTTTCCGGATATCCTTCAGCACCTGCAGTTAACAGTTCATTACAGAGATGAAAGCAATTCCGGCAAAAACCAGGTAAGATATGGATCCTTATAATAAGCTGATTATATCAGACTTTCTGACCATGGCTGCATCTATCCCGGTTGTTGATGTAAGATCTCCTTCAGAGTTCAGAAAAGGACATATTCCAGGCGCAAATAACATTCCGCTTTTTAATGACCAGGAAAGGGAAGCTGTCGGAATTAAATATAAAAAAGAGGGGCGGAGAGAAGCCATCCTGAAAGGACTTCAACTGACAGGCCCTTCAATGTACCTGAAACTTGATGAAGCCCTGAAACTGGCAAAAGAAAATAAACTCCTTGTCCATTGCTGGAGGGGCGGGATGAGATCCGAAGCTATGGCCTGGCTGTTCTCTCTGGGAGATATTGACACCCGGATTCTTGATGGAGGCTATAAATCTTACAGGCAACATGTACTCGAAAAACTCTCAGAAAAACACAAATATATTGTTCTCAGTGGATTAACCGGGAGTGGGAAAACAGAGATTCTGAAAAAAATAAAGAATATGGGTCATCAGGTAATTGATCTGGAGGCTATTGCATGCCACAAGGGTTCTGCATTCGGATCTCTTGGACAACCGGATCAGCCAACCTCAGAACATTTTGCCAATCTGCTATTTCACGAAATAGAAAAAACCGATAAAAATAAATTTATCTGGTTTGAAGATGAAAGTAAAAATATCGGAACTGTTTTTATGCCGGACCAGTTCTACATAAGACTTCATGAATCTCCGGTAATTGCGATTATAATGTCTGTTCAGACAAGAATGCCGCGATTGATAAAAGAATATTCAGCTTTCCCCAAAGAAGAACTGATTTCATCAATCAAAAAGATTTCAAAGCGACTTGGCGGGGATAATACTAAAGAAGCAATAACTGAATTGGAAGCAGATAACTTCTCAAGAGCAATAGAAATAACACTGAATTATTATGATAAAACATATATGTACAATTTGAAAGGGAGAAAGGAAGATCAGATACAATATATTCAAACAGAGACCGATGAAACTGAAGTCAATGTTTTAAAAATTCTTAAAGTTGCAGAGAAGGTATTCTCTTAAGATTGCGATTTTTCTTTTGTCCTCTCTGCATCTGCCCATCTGTAAACCTTATCAGATCGCCTGAGGAAATCTGTAATTTTGATTGAGCAGAATTCGCCTTTTTTTGCTTTTTCAGTTACCCTGAGATCTACCCGAATTTCTTCCACTGTGTATTCTATGACGCCGGTTGTTGGCCCGATTATCAGCAAGGTGTCGCCTTTATTTAAGTTTCCGGATTCAAGTTTAATCTCAGCCACATTTATTTTTGTGAAGTAGTTTGTAATCTTGCCAACGTAGACTTTTCTTTTTGCGGCGCTGGAGCCGTAGCTGTTTGTCCATTCACCCATTTTTTGTCCCAGATAATATCCATCCCAGAAGCCCCGGTTAAATACAGTGGATAATCTTGCTGTCCAAAGTCCGATTTTTTCAGGAGTATAGCTGTCTGCAACAATAGATTTAATGGCTTCATCATAACAAGAGGATACAACTTTGACATATTCTGCAGACCTGGCCCTCCCTTCAATTTTCAAAACCCGAGCTCCTGCATCAATAATCTTATCAAGAAATCCAATCGTACATAAGTCCTTGGGTGACATAATGTAATCATTATCTATCTCAAGCTCATACCCGGTCTCTTTTTCTGTTACTACATATGATTTCCGGCAGGTCTGGTAACAGGCTCCCCGGTTCGCTGATCTGTTATTTTCGTGAAGGCTCAAATAACATTTTCCGGATATCGCCATGCACAACGCTCCATGAGCAAACATCTCAATTTTCATCAATTCTCCATTAGGCCCTCTGATATTGTTTAGCCGGATAGCATCATAAATGTATCTGACCTGATCAAGATTTAATTCTCTGGCAAGTACTGCAACGTCAGCCCATTGTGAATAAAACCTGATTGCTTCAACATTAGTAATATTCAGTTGGGTAGAAAGATGAACCTCAAGCCCTGAAGAGAATGCATGATTTATAACAGACTGATCGGAAGCAATAACGGCAGATATTCCGCTTTCTGCTGCAGCTTCAACTATCTCCTTCATCTGTTGAACCTCATTATCGTAAACTATCACATTTACTGTGAGATAGCTTTTTATTTTATTTTCCCTGCAGATTAAAGCGATATTTTTAAGATCTTTTAAAGTGAAATTATTTGATGAGGCAGCTCTCATGTTCAACTGCCCGACTCCGAAATAGACAGAATCGGCGCCCCCCTGAATTGCAGCCATCAGGCATTCATACGACCCTGCAGGAGCCATTATTTCAATCTCTTTTCGGTTCATCAGGTGAAAACTTGAGATGCAAAGATAGTAATTAGCTGATCCGCTTATTCATTACAATTCTGATGCTTGAGCCCTTGCCGATTTCAGAATTTCTGACAAAAATCTTACCATCGTGGTATTCTTCGATAATTCTTTTCGCAAGCGATAATCCCAATCCCCAGCCGGTTTTTTTTGTAGTATATCCGGGTTTGAATATCCTTTTATAAGCAGATTTAGGAATGCCTTTTCCATTGTCACTGATATCAATTAATGATGCCTGGTCATTTTCTGAAATACGAATATTGATCTCACCTTCCCCTGTGATTGCATCGATCGCATTTTTACAGACATTTTCTATTACCCAGCTGAAAAGTGCTGAATTAATGGGGATTAACACTTCGTTCAAATTGCCCGAATCTATCTTTATTACAACTTTTGAGGATGTTCTGGACCTGAGATAATCTATAGTCTGGTTTATGACTGTTATAATATTTTCTAGTGCCAGATCAGGGCGTGAACCAATTTTTGAGAATCTCTCAGCCACTTTTTCCAAACGGGAAAGGTCCCTGGAAAGTTCTTCTGTTATTGTAATTTCAGGATATTTAAGTTGTAGTATCTCAATCCAGCCGGCAAGAGATGATGTCGGAGTTCCAAGCTGATGTGCAGTTTCTTTTGACATTCCAACCCACACCTGATTCTGTTCAGCTTTTCTTGAAGAACTGAAAGCCATATATGAAACAAGGATAAACAAGACAATTACGCTTAGCTGAACATAAGGATAATAAGTTAATTTTCTGAGTATTATGCTTTCCCTGTAATAAATCCGATTGATTTGGCCGGCACCAATATCTATAATTATCGGAGAGATCTTTCCTTTAATCCTGGCAAGCTCCGTTTGCAGAAAACTAATATCTTTTATTTTTTCAGGATCAAAATTTCTTGCAGAAATAATATTGTCTGCCCCGTCCGTCAGAATGACTGGAATTGTACTATTATTTTCATTTATTGAAGAGAGAAAAGGAAGGTATTCACTTGAATCGGAACTGTTTATCAATAGTCTTGTTGCTTCTGCCCATAATTCTACTTTTTTTCTCTCCTCAGTCTTAAGCCTTTTAACAAGATTTTCTGTATACAACAATGAAGAAAGGCCGATAATCACTGCAAAAACAAGTAGTGCAAGTTTCCATATTGTATTTCGGTAATAAATGTTCACTTCGTCTTTAAAATTGAAGTTCCGGTCCTTTTTTCTTTTTAAAGATACGGTTTATTCCATGTTCTTTTTTTACGGTCGAAGTATCTGCCCGGGTTTTGATAGTGTCCGTTTCGTCCCATTCAATTCTGAATTTTGGTCTGGGAGCTGCCTCTTGTTTTATTGTCGAATCTTTACTGAACCATCCATATTCCTTATTAAAAATACTTTTCAGGTTCTCCTTTTCTGTTTTAAGACTTTGTTTGATATTCCCTCTTGCAGCTTTCATATCATATCCAACTTTAACATCATCACCTTTCCCGGTAATTTTTAAAAAAATAGATGTCCGGCCAAGCCCATCATCCTCAACCGCACCAAATTCAGTAGAATTCTTCTTGTTTTTTTTGACTTTTTTACTGAGGAGTTCAGACAAGTATGTTTTTACGTGATATTCATAATTATTGTCAAAATCATGTTTCCCGCTTACTGTAAAATCAGCTGCGGAAGATCTTATATCCATCTGGGGAATAGCAATATAATTATTTCTTATATAAAAATCATTTTCAAGTTTCGAAAATGTAATGTTTTCAAGTTCAGAAAGTTCGATGAAACGGGAAAGACTTTTTATAGGTTCAAAGTTTATTAAGGCCCCGTTCGTAATAGTATATTTACCTTCTGCGGTGATTGTACTAAACCGGGGATTAAGCAACGAATCCTGAGGTATAATAAGAGACAGGGATCCGGACAGAGATCCTGCAAGGTTTTCAGCCAATACAAAATCCTGATCGAAATTATTAAATGTGATGAATGCTTTATTTATGTCGATTCCGGCAAGTGTAAAATTTCCCTGGGATATAAAGGACTTTCCGGTTCCCCCGGCGAGTAAATAATCTCCTGAAATATAGCCATCCAGTGAGTTAAGCGTAAACGATTTAAAACTGAATAAGCCCGGTTTGTAAATAAGATTTCCTTTTATGTTAGTAGCAGAAAACTTCTTATAGTTCAGATTATCAATACTTAGTTTAATGTCAAGTTCAACACCATCAGGAAGTTTAAAGGATGTTTGTTTCGCAGAAACAGTTGAAGAATCCGGCAGGAAGGAGGAAGGCATTAAATTATCGATTGAAAGATCGGCAACAGCCTTTATATAAACGGGCTGACCTGCAATCCAGGCTGGAAGATTGGTGAATTCCCCATCTATTTTTACCTTTTGACCCTTATAGGAAAAGGATAGATTATTCGCCCGTAAGTGTTTGGTAATAAATATATTTCCATTGATATCATTAACCACAAGTTTATTATTATTAAATCCGATTCCCATTGAGTTGAACTGCAAATCTGCTTCAGGATTCAGCCTCATAAAATCGTTAAGGAAATATTTTTCTTTTAAGGGCAGATTCCCGGAAAGTTTTAAATTAAGCTTTACCGATCCCTTTGACCATGAAACTCTTTTGATATTAAAAAATTCTGTCAGCTCAGAAGGGAAAAGTTCACCTGAAAAAATGAAATCAATTTCAGGGTATTTAAAATTTTCTATTGTCAATGAACAGGAATAATCTGCTGATCCAAGAGAGACATTTGCCTTTTTAATTAATAAAACACTGGTTTCCGGACCTTTAAGCTTACCATTATTAAAGCTTCCTGTCAATGAAAGCCTGTCCAGTTTAATATTAGATTTTTTATTAAAAATATGTCCCTTGTCTATTGAAAAGTCAATTAAAATATCAGGATTATTTTTTCGATTAAAAACACCTTTTAATCCGCAATTAAGTCTCAGGATTCCTGCCGGATCGTATTCCACCCAATTATGAAGATATTTTGACGGCAGAAATTTTTTTATTTTTGAAATATCAATATTACTTCCGGTTATTTTTAAATCAATGTTATCCGTTCCAGATATAAATCCTGAGATTCCGAAATTAAAGCTTTCAATTTTAAGCGTACCTTTTCTGATGAAAATGCCACTATCAGATTTATGAAGGTTAAGATCAATAGTAGCAGCAGTACTGGTTTTCAGAGATAAGGGGAAAACTTCCACGTGAGATAGCTGCAGGGAGGAGTTTGCAATGAAGTCAATATTATTTCCGGCAATTCTGCTTTTAAATCTGCCGGTTTTAAATAAGCCCTTAATATTCAAACTGGTAGCGATATTAATATAAGTTGTATTGAGATTCGAAACATTAATTCTTTCCAGATTAATTACAAGCTCTTTTTCCGAAGATGGAATACTGTCATATGAAATCTCATAATTAATCATTCCAGTGCTATCTGAATAAAGATTCAAAATTCCGCTAGTGATACTTACACTTTCAATATTATATATACCCTTAATTAGATCGGTCATTTTAAATTCAAGTGACATGGATTTTGCATAAAGAAGAGTATCAAGATTCATCCCTTTAAACTGGGTACGGTCAAACCTGGCAGAAGAATGAACAAGCACATCTTCCAGTCTTATTGTAGCTTTGGGGAATTTACTTATAAGAGAAAAACTGCCGGCCCCGACCTTTATTTTTGTTGAGATGTTTTTATTTATTGATTTAATGAAAATATTTACCACGTCATTCTGAAGAAAAATGGAAATACAAAACAACAGAATCAGGATAAGAGTAACTCCGATTGCAAACCATTTAAGTATTTTAAGGCTCAATTTCATGATTGTTAAAAACAGAAATGAGATTTTAATAATCCGTTATTAATTCACTGATATTGTGATTTTCCGGAATATTATCAATGTTGATTGTATGGAAATCGTAATTAAGCATATTAAATATCAATAATTTCCCGCTTAGAACATTCCCGGCACCTGTAATGATTTTTATTACCTCATTTGCCATTATAGTTCCGGTAATTCCCGGCAAAACTCCCATTAGCCCGACATCTTCAGGTCGCGGGTTCTTATAATCATCTGTTTTTTCATGAGGGTTGAAACATCTGTATGTAGGGCCATTATTAAAATTGAAAACAGAGACCTGACCTTCGTACTTAAAAATAGCACCATGAACCATCGACTTATGAAGGATTACACAGGCATCATTAATAATGTACCGTGTCTCATAGTTGTCAGTTGCATCAACGACAATATCAAATTTTCGGATTATCCCAATAGCATTAGCGGCAGTCAGTTTTAAATTGAAAATTTCAAAGTCAACCAGTGAATTTAAATTCTCAAGCCAGTTTTTTGCAATAATTGCTTTTAGTTTTCCAACATCGAGAGAACCATACAGAACCTGTCGCTGGAGATTTGATTCATCTACTTTATCGAATTCCACTATCCCGATTTTCCCTATACCTGCTGCAGTAAGATACTGAAGAACAGGACAACCAAGACCGCCTGCCCCGACGACCAGGATTTTGGCTTTTTTAAGTTTTTCCTGACCTTCCAGTCCAATTTCAGAAAGCATTATCTGTTTACTGTATCGTCTGATCTCTCTTGGGGATAAGATGCCGGATTCCATTGATGTAGTTCTCTGATATATGCAAATATACGGCAGTCATTGGAAAGAAAAAAATATAAAAAAAGAGGACATTTGAAACGCCCTCCTATGAGTTGTTTATTAGAATTCAATTAACCATTAAAAGTCAGAGCAAAACCTATTTCAAAAGGATAAAGATCATAACCCCCCGGCCCTAAGCCGGTTTTAAATAATGGTGTTTTATAATAAGTTCCATAGATCTGGAAATTCTGATATCCGACCCGGACCGTTGCTCCATATCTGAGCATATTCAAGTTAAAGTCACCATATGATTTGACATCATTTCCATCCTTATATACCATTTTAGTATGGGATCCAAGTTTTATTGCCCCGATAAATCCACCCGCAAGGTTAATATGATGATAATCTGCAGGTATTTGTATCTCGAGCATTACAGGAAGTGTGAGATAAATTGTTGCAAGTTTTGATTTTTTAAGATCAAACCCAGGATTAAGTACTTCAATAATCCCATCATTCCCTTTTTGGATATTATTATTTCCGTCAAACTTGTAGTTATTCCAGTTAATTCCAAGTCCAGTCACAATTCCAAAATGTCTGGTAAAGCCAAGACTAAGCTGTGAAAAATTGATATTAAAATTATTGGAGATACTTGACTGAAGATTCATGTAATTAATGCCGGAAGGCAATACCATGCTACGGTCAGAAGTCACATAATTGTTAAATCCGAACTCAATTCCTGACCAGTGCCCTTTGAAATGAGATCTTCTTCTGGCCTTCTTGTCGTCCTGGTCATTATCATCAGATTCATATGAATTATTGTTTCCAATATATTTTTCAAAAGCAACTTTTGGTCCTTCAAGCGACTCGAGAATATTTAAGCCCCTGTTTCCAATTCTCACTTTGACAGCGTCTTTTCTGTCCTCAACACTGATAAGGTCTTTTCC
>PMEC01000049.1:0-7532 GCA_003155705.1 Bacteroidales bacterium | reverse complement strand
GCATTAAATTTCAGGATTTTTGAACTGAAATATAACGACTTGATGTCTCCTTTTTCATCCCTGGTCTTTTGTAAAGACATTTGCCAGCCCAGTAGCTTATTAAGACCGTTAATTCCGACATCGGCAATTTCATACCCTTTGATGGTGCCTGATTCAGGAGTTTTTGTTTTGAGGATTTTTTCCCTGAAGACTTTAGCAATAAACGCATTAATAAACCCGGGCTTTTCAGGTATTTCTGTAATTGATGTGTTGTTAGTATTAATAGCTGGAAGAGTACTCGTGAATTCTTTTTCTACCAGTTTTACATCCTGAATAAAGTCTATTTTTGAGATATTCATCTGCCCGATTTGTTGTTTCTCTGAAGAAGAGTCATTGGCAGCAGATTTTATCAAGGAAGTCTTTGTTTCAGCCGGAATTATATTATTAAGTGTATAAATGACACTTATTCGCCCGGATTGGCGAATCTCTTGTTTTTTAAGGTTATTATTATTAACAACAGCCGGATTATTAATTACATTAACTTTATTTGAGTCAATAGTGAAATTTGTTGATGTCAATGGCCTGAGCACATCATTATTCTTAACAGGTACATTAAAAAGGGAGATCATTACCGCAATCCCGGCAGCAGCACTTAAACCAACTACTGATAAACGCAGGACTTTTTGAGTTGTCGCTAATTTTCGAAGACCCCGTTTTTTGTTAAACTTTATATCAGGAGCAACCAGTTTAAGCCTGTTAATTAACTCAAATGTTTTTTTCTTATTCGGGTTTCCAGAAATAATAGACTGGATCTCATCTCTTTGACGTATGGAAAGATCATTTTCAGAAGCGGCAACACAAAGTAATTCAAACTGTGATTCGGAAAGATCGGCAACTGATTTTTTAAGAAAGTCCTTAGATTTAAAAGATGTTTCAACTGGCTTAATAATATATTGTGAAAGTTCTTCAAATTCTTCCTTTATATCAGGGTTTTCTTCCATTAAACTAATTAACTCTCTTTCCTGTTGAGGGTTGAGGTTCCCATCAAGATAATCAATAAGCCATATTTCATAATTTGTCCTGTCGGGTCGCATGACTAAATTACCGTTTCAATTGTTCCGATATAATTCTTAAGGGAGAGCCTGCCTCTATAGATATTTATTTTTACCTGGGCTTCACTTAATCCCATAACTTCACCTATCTCTTTATAACTGTATCCTTCATAATCTCTTAGAAGTACAGCGCTTTTTTGCTGTTCGGGAAGTCTTTCCAATGCCTCATGAAGTATTTCATTAAGATCAGAATAATGTGATTCGTAGATCATCTCCTGTAAATGAGATTCTTCAAGGGTAGTAGTTTTCTTTTCCTTCCGGATAATATCAATCATATTATGATAAGCTGTGGTGAACAACCATGACTTCACGACCGGATAATCTATTTCAGCAACATGGCGCCATAACTTTTCATACGAGTCCTGAACAATATCATTTGCACGATCCTCATCTTTCAGGTTGCCACGGATAAAACGGTACACTGAATCAGAATACTCGTCCACAGATCTGTTATATTCCTTAACTGTCATAATCCGGATTACTATGCTAGGACGGAATAGATAATAGAAATGTTACAAATGTAATAAAAAAACGTAGAGACGTTCCACAGAACGTCTCTACGTGATTATAAATCAATTAGATATGATTAATTCTTAACCTGGTAAACCCGTATCCAGTCGATCTCCATTGTTGTTGATCCGTTGATTGGTTTATCGAGACCACCGGCAAGATTGATGTACATCGGTTGCTGTGGAACATTTTCAGTCTGCTGGAATGCATCAACCCCGTTTATTTTCCAGACCAGTTTATCAGCAGTCCAGATAAGAGTGAAGATGAAGTAATCATTTGCATAACGTGAGCCTACAGAACTTTTGACAGATTTACCATCTCCGGCAAACAGATCAAACCAGACCTTTCCTTTTGTTGTTCTGCAGATATCAATGTGCGGTGTAATTTTATCAGCAAGAAGCCAGAAGGCACATTTGGCATTNNACACCATATTTCTGTCTGAAACTGGTTCCTGAATTAATAATACCGGATGTGTAGCTAAATTCTTTCGGATTGAATCCATGGGCAACAGACCACACTTTACCATCAATTTTCTGGGGTTTGGTAATGATCTTTAAAAAACTGTTTCCCAGCTGGAAATTTTCTTTTTCAGTATAGAATTGAAGATCAGATTCAACAGAATATCTGTCCTTAAGAAGTTTTTCTCCCCAATAATAGTTGGTAAGCCATTTTTTGGCATCAAGCTTTTCCTTGTCAAATTCATCACTAAAGGTCAGCTCCCGGTGCTTCAAAACATCAAATTTATTGGAATCTTTGACTTTAAAAAACCAGATAATATCCTCGCTTTTCTTAAGTTTTTCATACTCTTCCACTTCCTTGAACATTTCGGATTTTTCAAACCGCTTTTTATCGAGAAGATAGGCTTTCTTTTCAGCGAACTCTTTAGAAGCGGTGTATTCTTTCAGCTCGTTATATCTTGACAACCTGGTTGATCCGTCAATATTTTTAAAATTAGCGAGTTCTTTTGAACCTTTAAACTTATAATAATCCTTAATCTCCGGATTCCCTTTAAGCTGGTTAAATTCCTGAAGGCTTTTATATTCATCACTTTCCTTAAATTCTTTTGACCTGCTTTTTTCTTTGAATTCAGCCGACTGGACGAGTTTTTGAAGTTCTTCAAATTTGGTTATCTTATCTGAGCCATCGAGCTCATTGAATTTCTTCAATGCCGGACTGTCAATGGTTTTGAAGTAAAGGACAATATCTTTAGCCTTTTTCATGGATAAGAATTCCTTTTCTTTTGCGAACTCTTCAGAACCTTTGTACTGCAGAGTTTCAATCTCTTTTCTTTTCTGAATGAAATCTGAAGAATGAATCAGATCATTCAGTTCATTGTACCTTGCCAATTGTTCAGAACCGGAAAAAGCCTGCAGTTTTTCAAATTCAGCAATAAGAGCTTTTTCATCCTGCTCAATTTTAGAAGTAGCCGGGATCATGCCCAGTAAAAGCTTGAGACTTGCCATTGTAGAAATGTTTTTAATACAACCTGTTAAAGATAAAAAATCTTTCCAGAATAATTCATCTCAGGGATTCAAATATTTGTTTTTTGGCATGAGATGATTCATTCATGCAAAAATAATGTGATTTTTTTTGAAATATGATTAGTTCTGGATCAATCTCTTGCTCCCATAAAAATCATGATGTAATATAACAAAGCAGCCAGAGAACCAAGTGCCGCTACAACATAGGTATATGCTGCCCATTTAAGCGCATCCTGTGCAAAAGCATGGTTTTCATAGCTGGTAATACCGGAAGCTGACAGCCAGACCAGGGCCCGTTTACTTGCATTTATCTCAACCGGTAATGTAATAAAGCTGAAGATTGTCGTAAAGGCAAAAAGTATGATACCGAAAAACAGAACGGCCGGAAAACGCTGAACTACCAATATTCCAATAAGAAGAATCCATTGAACATATTTTGAAGCAAAACTTACCGCGGGTACAAGGTTCGATCTGAATCCAAGCCATGCATATGCTTTTGAATGCTGAACAGCGTGACCGGTTTCATGAGCAGCAACAGCAGCTGCTGAAACATTTCTGCCAATAAACACATCCTGACTAAGGTTTATTGTTTTGTTCACGGGGTTATAGTGATCGGTAAGTTGCCCTTCAACACTTTCAACCTTGACATCATAAATGCCATTATCGCGTAGCATCTTCTCTGCAACTTCTTTCCCCGACATCCCGTTTTCGAGCGGAATTTTTGAGTATTTCTTAAATTTTGATTTTAATGTTAAACTTATGACCAAGCTCAGGATCATAAACCCGATGAAAATTATCCAGATAGACATTTTGTTTTCCTCCTGTTTTTTTATTTGAAAAAGAATATCTCAAATAATCTGCCAATCATCAAAACAACTCAAAATATTGCCATTTTGACATGCCCGCAAATATAGTTGATTCCATTTTTTATCTTTGCATAATGCTGAAAATTCTGAGGTCAATATTCTCTTTTATTCTATCTGTTCCCGTTTATCTCTACAGGTACACAATATCGCCTTTATTAAGACCTGCCTGCCGTCATGTCCCTTCATGTTCACAATATGCTCTTGATGCATTAAGGATTCATGGACCACTCAGAGGCCTGGCTCTGGGAACTAACAGAATATTGAGATGCAGACCCGGTGGTACGCATGGTTATGATCCTGTGCCTCTAATATGGATAAAAAGGTACAAACCATGGTTGACATGGTCGGGATCGTGGAAGGTATGTAAAAGATTAAAAGACTAGAAGTTAAGTTCTTCTTTAAGATGTTTGTATCCAGCCCTGCTGACAGGCAATTTATCTCCGGAATGCAGAACAGCTACATAATTATCCTTGGTATAGGGTTCTATCTTGTTTATTTCCTCAATCTTCACAATATATGAACGGTGAATCCTCACAAAATTATTTTTGGGCAGGTTCTCCTCATAGAACTTCATTGTTTGCTGCTTCAGAGCTTTTCCTGCGGAATGATAAATCATAACATAATCGTCCTGTGCTTCGACATATCTGATCTGTTCGACAGGTATAAGATTAATAGCGTTTCCTTTTCGGACAACAATCCTGTTCACCGGAGAGGCGGGATCAGGTTTTTTAGACAGGAGCTGACTTGCCGGCTCATTCTTTCCATCCCCTGACCTGATCTTATCAATAGCTTTTTTAACTGCATCCAGAAAACGTCTTTTGGGAAAAGGCTTCATAAGATAATCTACTGCATTCAGCTCAAAAGCTTTAATTGCATATTGATCATAAGCTGTTGTAAAGATGATCTTGGGTTTCTCAGTAAGAACCTCAAGTAATTCAATTCCGTTAAGTCTTGGCATTTGAATATCCAGGAAAACAAGATCCGGTTTCATTGATGAAATTGATTTTAAGCCTGAAAAGCCATCAGCACATTCAGCAATAACTTCCACATAATCCACCTCTTTCAGATAATGCTTGATTATCTCCCGTGCCGGTGTTTCATCATCAATAATTATAATTCTGATATTTTCCATAATCGACTTGTTCCCCTGAGATCACCCAAGGATCCTTGTATATTTTTTCGAAATTTATAAATTAATTTTCAAATGACATTTATAAATATTCTGTCGGTATGTACAGCGTTACAGTATAAATCCCGTTTTCTTTCAATGTGTTTATAGATGCCTTATTGCCGTAGAACAATTCCAGTCTTCTGGAAACGTTTAACAGACCGGTTCCGGTTCCTCTTTTCAATGACGGGGACTGATCGTAATCATTGCTTATTATAATTTCAATGTACCCGTCAATTATCTTTGCCTGTGTGATAATCTTTACGCTCTCGGTACTCTCATAAACTCCATGTTTTACGGCATTTTCATAAAGTGGCTGTAATAGCATAACGGGAATTTTAATATCGAGGCAAGCATTTTCAATAATCTCTTCTGTTGTAAGTTTATCACCAAACCGGACCTTTTCAATATCAAGATATAACCGCAGGTTTTCAAGCTCATTTTTAAGAGAGACCGGTTGTTCATCTTTTCTTGAAAGGGCGTATCTCATGAATTCCGACAGCTTTACAACCATATCTCTGGCTTTTTCCGGGTCGGTTATTGTGAGAGAACTTATAGAATTCAGACTGTTGAAAAGAAAATGTGGGTTAATCTGCGAGCGCAGCATCTTTAGTTCAGTCTCCTTAACCAGGCTCTCAAGTCTGGCTTCGCGTGCATTTTTTTCTGCAAGGTTGTAAAGGCTAATAAAAAGATAATAGGTTAGTATTACAAGACCAAAAATAAAGACACCGGTTCCAATACGATACGGTAAAATTGCATTCCAGAAAGCCTGATAGCTGCTTTCCTGTGGGAATATGACCGAGGTCAGAATCTTTGTTATCAATGCCCATAGTCCCACCGAAATAGCTCCCAGTGCAACCAGATTTGATATCAGTACCCCGGGTTTTGTAATATTATTATTGAAATAGCTAAACGGGAACCAGATAGCAAGTGAGATCCCGGAATAAATTATGATGGATATAAGCCCGTCGGCAATACCGATCTTCGGAAAAGATCCATAAGCAAAATAGAATAAAAGAGACTGGCCCAGCCCAAGGAAAAGCCAGACCAGCCACCAAACTATATGTCGGACCCGTTTTTCAAAAACAGGATGTTTCATGTATTAAGATAGTTAAAAGCTTTTGACTTCACCTCCGCCAAAGATAACAGCACCCTTTATTACCAGTTGTTTTGTGGTGTCTACTGTTCTACCAGGATTTAATTTACGTGAATCACCAAATCCGCCAAGTACAGGAGTAACCTCGATTGTAACGAACCACTCATCAGGTACAATTATTGTTGCTCCTCCGAAAATACAGGCTAGTTCGAGTTCTGATCTTCCGGGAGCGAGGTTTGCCCTTGTAAGATCGATCTCACTTCCACCGAAAATTGCAGTTACTTTTCCACCTCTGAAATTTTGAGAAACAATCTGACGTTCACCACCGCTGAAAACATTGACATAATCTATATAATCATCTCCGACTGCTGCTGAAGTAGAGACAGAGTTCCATCCCCTGCGTTTGGAGAAAATAAAGATGACACCGACAATGATGAATATTGACGGCCAAAAAAGATTATACACATGAAATGTTTCGCTGAAAATACGCGGTATAAGAAAGAAGGCACCAACCGCCATAATGATAATACCTGAAGTTCTGTTCCCGGAAGATCCTATTGTCATTATAAGACCGATAGTCACCAGCAACATGGGCCAGCTGAAAACGACATTATCAATCATATCGGGAAAGATCCCTGTGTTTCTCAATACAAGGAATAATCCTGCAATAACCAGGATGACTCCTATAATTGCCCTGTTGTGTTCAAGATGATGATGACGATGCTCATGCCTCCAGGCACGACGTTCATCTCTCCAGTTTCCATTTGTTTCCATAGCAGTAAATTTATTTGTTTCTATTTAATTAATATTCTTTTTCCGTCTGACAAGGGAAGAGATTATAAAAGAAAGACCAAGCAGCATTATTACCGCCGGCCAATAAATGGTCTTTATTAATGAAGGAATGACAATATATTGATCCTGCAAATAGAACCATACTCCTCCAGAGATAAGTAAGACACCACCTGTAAAATTCAGGTTAGCAAAAAGTAATACTCCAATAAATACCATGGCCGTCTGCCATGTGAAATAATTTCCTATGCCGCCAAGATGGAGGAGGTCATTTGTGGCGATCAAAAGGGCCAGGCCAAGGATAATAAAGAAAAGTCCTATGCCTGTTCGCGGATGATGTTCTCTGTTTCTCATTTTATAATGGTTTTATAACATGAGACAAAAATAGCTTGCATACATCACACAGATAATAGTAATTCGGTAAGATGTTGTTTTATGTCGGTGAATAACCTTTTTGGCTGGAATATGTTACTTTTTTGTTGATAATTTTTTTAATTGGAGAAGGATTTATATTTTTGCAAACCAAAATTT
>PMEC01000181.1 GCA_003155705.1 Bacteroidales bacterium | reverse complement strand
CCTTTCTCCCCCGCTCCCTTTCGCACCGTCATACCTTTATGCCTTAACACCATTACACCTTTCAAATCAACCACAGCAGTTTCCCCAGCCTGTGCGGATAATAAAGAAGCGCCCCGAACTTACTTCTGCAACCGTACCGATTCTTCATAAATGTGAGAGTGGGAAAAATATCTCCAAGTACGAAAAGGATCTTACGATGCAATCCCGGAATCTCATGAATTGTCTTTTTGTAAACAAATGCATTTCCGGAAACAGAACTGTTTTTAGGACTTTTCAGGAAATGCACAAATTCATTAATAGAATCGGGATTGTGCCATTTATTTATAAAATCATCGATCCAGTCAGGGAAGGTCATTCCCCACAGATCCCTTAATATTTCCAGCCGTTGAGCCAGAACCTGCGACAGTCCGGCTTCCGCTGTATAGTCAAGAAGATCATAGTTAATTATATCATCACAGTATTTTTCTATCAGAACAACCAGGTCGGTGTAAAGCCTTAACTGGGATTCATTATTGATTTCATGCGAATAAAGATGCTTTATAAGATACAGGAAAAATAACTGGGGCGGAGGAATATTTGCAAATTGGTCGTTTATCCTGATCTTTGTACTATTATCATAAAATAGTTTAGTAAGTGTATTTCTTTTCCCTCCGAATAACTCAAGATGAATATCAATCGAAGCTCCATCTTTTAAAAGCGAAGGCAGATGTTTGCCGGAATACGCTATTATGGGCTTATGAAACAGAGATTTGACAGGCAATGACACATATCCGTTTTCAATAAAGATTTTCGTCGCTCTTTTATAGTTTCTCCTATCAAGCAGGAAATCAATATCTGTCATTTGTCTTAGCCCGGTATTGCCAAATACAGAAAGCTCAAGTGCCATTCCTTTAAGAAGAACCGGCTTTATATTTTCTTCATTTAACATCCTCAGTATTTCTGTGATCACTGAGATGTGAAATGAATTTCTGCTGATACTCAGCATCAATCCGTTATTTAACGTTGCTGCGACCTTTTCCGGGACCGCTGTTAAAAATCCAAGCTTTTCAAGGTTATGAGATAAAAGGGCTACAATACCATGTTCATTTGCAAGAAATGCAAAATAGTCCCAGTCTGAGACACTTTTAACCAGCGCTCCTATCTTCACAGTCTGAGAATTGCTGAAGGTCAGCCTGCAAAGTTCCAAAAGCAGTTTTTCTTCATTTCTGATAGCAGGCACTTCTTTCATCAGTCAAAACGGCTTTTCTGTTTAATGTACATATTATAATATAATCCCTTTTTCTTCATCAGTTCCTCATGCGTACCATTCTCCTCAACTTCTCCCTTATTAAGCACAATAATCCTGTCAGCCAGTTTCACATTTGTGAACCTGTGACTGATGAGTATTGATGTTTTCCCTTTTACTATTTCCCTGAAGCGGCTGAAAATCTCATATTCGGTTTCCGAATCGAGCGCACTTGAGGGCTCATCCAGGATCAGAATTGATGCTTCACGATATAGCGCACGGGCAATAGCAATCTTCTGCCACTCACCCCAGCTGAGTTCGCGACTGTCATCAAAAAGATTGCCGATAACGGTATCATATCCATTGGGCAGAGAGGAAATTAGATCCTCAACTCCGGATAAGGAGGCGGCCGAAATAATTTTTTCTTTCGGATTTTCAATCCCTGTATTACCCAGGCGGATATTTTCCCCGGCACTAAGATTATATAGCATAAAGTCCTGGAAAACTACCGAAAAAAACTTCCTGTATTCTCCGGGATCCAGGTTTTTGATATCATTGCCATCTATCTTAATTAAACCTGTTTCAGGATCATACAGGCGGCATAATAATCTGACAAGTGTGCTTTTCCCGGCTCCGTTAGGTCCCACCAGGGCAACGATCTCTCCTTTTTTAATTTCAAAAGAGACATTGTTTATGACAGACTGATTATTCCCGGGATATGAAAAGGATATATTCTGAATATCTAATTTTTTAGTGAATGCACCGGGAACGATTACAGGTTCTTCTGCCACAATCTTTTCCTTCAGATTCAGAAATTCAAAAGTATCGCCGATAAAAAGGCTGTCTTCATAAAGACCGGCCAGTGAACTGAATATGTCCTTAATGTACATCATCCCCTGACGGAAAGCAAGGATGAACATTGCCATTTCGCCGAGTGAAAGTTTTTTATTTATTGTTTCCCGTGCGATGAACAATAACACAATAAATACTGCCGCTGCTTTAAAGAGATTCGAAATTGTCTCAATCAACGTTCTCTTCCGGATAATATTTATCTCCTCCTCCTTTTGTTTAAGGAAAGATCTCCTGAAGAGTGATTTGAAATATTCCCCGAGTCCGAAAAGTCGCAATTCCCTGGCCGGCCGGTCTCCTGTAAGTAGCCAGTTGAAATAGGCGGTTTTCCTTGCTTCCGGAGTCTGCTCTCTCTGAAAATTATATATTATATCAGCAAAGTGAAGACGAAGCCAGATAGCCGGTATATTGACCGCCAGAAGCAAAACAACCAGCAACCAGTTTAGTCCTGCAAGCAGACCTGCCATCAGGAGAAGTGAAAGGCCCCCCCTGAACATAGAAACCAGGTTGTTAAGTATACTGTTGGGTCTCCATGGCGCCTCCCTTGATGCCCGTGTCAGACAATCAAAATAATCGGGTCTTTCGAAATTTATAAGATCGAGCTTAACAGACTTTGAGTGAAGAAGATCGTACATATACGACTCTAGCCTCAGAGCCTGTTTCTTCCTTACAAAATTTCCGAAATCTGTGGATATTTCATCCAGAAAATAAACTGTTACCACTGCAATTATTAACCACAAAACCAGTGTGAACCCAGCCCCTGAAACTCCTGTAGATGTCTTTGTGATATTGTCAATAAGAAGCTTAATAAGGAAAAGCAAACCAAGAGGAAGAAAACTGCCTAAAAGAGAAATGAAAATATTAACAATTGCCCATCCCGGGGCACTCGCCCAGACTAGCTTCAATGATTCCTGAAATAGTTTAATTTTCTCCTTCATCAATATTGTGGATTTATATTTAATGACTATCAGGAATCAATAATAAAAAAACTGGAATATCTTGAAAATGCATAAACTCAACCCCCCGACCCCCTTCTCTTGCGGGCAAAAGAAGGGGGAGAGAGGCTTTTTAGCCCCTCTTTGCGAAGCAGAGAGGGGTTGGGGTGAGTTCATGAGACCAAAATGAGGAAATAGTTTATTTTCAAGTACCATAAATTTTTTTATTATTCATTACCGATACTCATTTTATTTTTTATTTTAAAACCTTCTTTAATTTATGAATTACTAAAATACTTATCACCTTTATTCTGTTAAAAAAATAACTTGGTTTTGTGTTTATCCTTATATCAGCCGGAACAGGATTCTCTCCGGTCGGTTCTGATTTTATAATTCTTCCTGCAATTTTATCTTCCGTCACCGGTCTATCTGCCCTTGAATTGCTATCGCCTCTTGTAATATAATATATAATTCCATTTTTAACCTCTCTCCTCACAACCCGGTGAACAACAAGTCCATTTTCTCTTTTAAGCGCTACAATTTCACCCCTTACAGGGTTTCCCTTCTTTCTTAATGGTTCTATGAGGATGAGCGATCCGGGTCTGATAGCAGGATACATGCTATAACCATGCGCTTTAATCCTGATAGTCTTTCCTTCAGCGAGAAAAGTTAAACTCATATTTTTTACCGAAGAAAAATATTTTTTGTTGCTACTCATAGTCAAGAATGAAATCAATTATACTCCGGTCTGGTTTGAAAGATAGTTTTACTACCGGAATATGAGCACACATCATTGACACAGAACCCATCATTCCTGCAATGATCTCCGGGTTCCAGTTATGCTGAATGCAGTTTGCCATGACAAGGCTGACAGCCACCGCACCCTTTACCGGGATTAATTTATTTTGCACTCCGTGTTCAATAAGATAGATCCGGTTTAGGGTCGACTCAGATGGTATATCGTTGTTATATACAGGAGTATTGAACATCTTGTAGCCCCCTGAAACATTACGGATAATAAGTCTGTCATCATGAATTATTTTCGCCCCGATATTATCCCAAAGCCTGGTCATTGTTGATTTTCCTTTTCCTGATACGCCACTGAAAAGATAGCCATGGCCGGAATGATCAACTCCGGAAGCGTGTATCATTATATCGCCGTGAATGACGGTAAGATAGTAAAGGATAAGACCATCCAGCGGATATTCAAACGGATCAGTTTCTTTTCCAGCACCGGTGAAATATAATTCCCATTTGCGCGTGGTAAGTGAAAACTTCAGAGTGCCCTCTTTTTCTGAATCTGAAAGCGGAAAGATTGTTTTAATATAAAGATCCGAACGGTGTTTATAGATACTCCAGAAATTATCGCTGTTTTTTATCATTATCCCGTTTATCTCTTCAACAAGCGGGGCATGAAAAACTCTTTCACTGTTNNAAATGTTTCTTTGGAACCGTTGTGAAGGAACCAGCTCAAAGTCTGAATCAGATGATTCAAAACTGATTATATACCCGGCAATATTTAAATTGTATTTCTTCATCCAGTACATTTGTTCTTGCCACTAAGGCACCAAGGCACCAAGGTTCACTAAGACTAAATTATAAATCTTTTAATGCCATTTTTTATCAAGGGTACGTTAAAGTTAATCAAATAACCTAGCCTTTTATTTGTAAGTTTCAGATGACTCAATATTTGTGCTTCCCAAACAGGATTAACGTTTTCTAATGCTTTTAATTCGCAAATAACCAGATCGTTTATCAATACATCAAGACGAAGACCTTCATCAAATTGAATTCCATCAAAGACAATTGGTATATCTAATTGTCTTTGGACCTTAAATCCTTTAGATTTTAAAACATGACAGAAGCAAACTTCATAAACTTTCTCTAATAATCCGGGACCTAATTCTTTATGAATTAAAAAAGCTGTATTAACAACTTCTTTTCCAATTCTTTCTTCTTCTGAAGATATTTTATTGTACATCTCTTTGTGCTTCTTTGTGCCTTAGTGTCTTTGTGGCAAGGAATAAAAGTTTAATATATAATCAGAAATTCTTTCATATTTCCAATAAAATCAAAAACATCTTTACTTGCTGAATCCTCATCAATATCATATTCCTGAGTCACAAGCCCGATTATATCTTCAATATTTCTTTTGCCATCAATCTGCTCCCAGATGAAAGCCCCTGTTTCATTCAATGTATAAACACTGTTCATATCGGCAATATTATTTGCCACTGGTACGAGAACATACTCCTTGCCTGTTTTTCGGGTTACTACTGATGGAGAACGGGCAAGAACCGAATTTAAATCTGTCATATAAAACCAATTATATATCAAATGTATAAAAATTTGTTGTTCTGCCTTCCTGCTGTTTTCCTATCCTTTATATACATTTATTAAGTTATATGACTATCAGCAATCATAAATAAAACAATATAAATCGCTTGAAAATCAATAAATTTGAGTTTAAGATTCCAGATACTCATGTTAATTTATATCCGGGTGAAGAATTATTCTAATCTGTTCGCTTCAGAATAATGTGGATAAAACCATGTTACTCCGTGGCAACTCAGTGTTACACCGTGGTCAGATAAAATTATAGTAAGTGTACAAAAAATAATGTTCCGGGAAAGGGGGATAAAGTGAAAAGCATCACAAGAATCAACAGTTGTTTTAAAAGTTGCATGTTGCGGAAAATGCAGGAAGAAATGAAACCCGCTTCCCCGGATATGTATTGACTACTTTTGCAAACTTCTGGTTAAGAAGAATATTTTCTGGCATAAAATTTACTTTCCACTTATTATCTTTTTCAGTTTTAAGGTTTTGCAGCTCGTTGCTTTTCTTGTACTTATTAAGAATTATAGCATAAGAGCCCAGGCCGGTAAGATAAGGTATGACATAATATGGTGTCATTGATTCTGATCCGAACAGAGCAGCTATACCCAGCCCTATAACTGCTCCTCCGGTAGTTGCAAGAGCTGTATTGCGTCCCTGCTGATTCGTCAGTCTGGCGCCTCTGAGCCAATAATTACTTGCAATAGTAGCTCCAAATGTCGTTGCAGCAGGTATTAAAATAGTACGAGTTGAACCGTCATCTGAGTTTACTGAAATATCTGATAAAATAAATAATCCAAAGGCCCCATTCAAAACCGCAAATGTTTTCATAGCGGTAATATCACCCTGAGTATAGTCGTACCCCCTTGCTACATGATCCGCCAATAAATAACCACCGGCCCCGCCTGCGAGGATTGAGAGACCTGCTATACTAGGGCTTTCAACACCAAAACCTGAAACAAGGGCTAACCCTTCGAACGGCATAATGATACCATAAAATGAATACAGACCTACCCGTCCCTCAGACCATGGTTCGTCGCGACCAAGAATATATCCCAGTCGCCCCAATCCTATACTTGTAATTGTTGAAAGGCCCAGAAGCAGTTTTTCATTATCTGCAAAATTATCACCCGTAATAAGCATGTCCAAGGCTACACCATGTACAAAACCAATCGTTTTACCATGAAGCGAAAGTTTGAGGGAATTATACGTAACTTTTTGATCCTTAATTGAAAGTAAAGGAATTAATGTAGAGGCTCCGGCTGTAAGTAATGGTATTGCAGCAGCACCGCCTCCATCTATTCCCAGTATTGCAACTGCAGCCACACCATAAATAGCGCCAAATGTACCCGAAGAGACCAGATATCTTGTATAAGTGCTTTTTTCACCCAAAAATATTTCAGATTCCCGTGGACCGACAGATTTATCAATTGTGCCAGGTTGATTTTCCCATATAGATCTGTTTTTAAAATAAATTGATTTTTCGTTATCAGACATCTTTTCAAAGTACTCATCAAGCTTTGCTTTATGTTCCGCTATTAAATTCCGTATAGTAATATTCAGGGTGTCTCCTGCATTCTGCCTTTTTTTAAGATCAATATAGACAGAATCATGTTCCATCTTCCAGTACTCAACTGCAGTATACTTCTGAGCCTTTAACTGCGAACAGAAGGTAATGGCAAAACCCACAAAAAGACACAATACCTTTTTCATAACAGGATTTTTAGGCAAAAAATCTGTTTTAGTTAATTACATTTCTAATAACCGGATCTGCATTGTGATGATTTGGTTAATCAAATTTACAATAACATTTAATTCAAGTCAAATAAATTTTTTTTGCCCTCCTTTTCTTACCTTCGCAAAAAGTTGAATTATGTCAAAGAAGGATAGGGGCCATCAGGACTCCGGCGTTCCAAAGAAAATCCTCACAGAAAAGATTCTCGGTATTTTGAATGGCAATTCCGGTCAGGCTTTAAACTATAAACAGATTGCCAAACGGTTAAACATAAATGAGAATTCAGAAAGAAGGATGATCTCCGAAATATTAAGGGAAATTTCCAAAAAAGGTCTTGTTCATGAAGTGCATGAAGGGAAATATATGATTAAAGAAACCCGTGGCTACATTACAGGCACTGTAGATATGACGCGAATGGGATATGGCTTTATCTCCACCGATGACCTTGAAGAGGATGTATTTATTACTGCAAAAAATCTTCGTACAGCTCTTCATGGTGATAAAGTCAAAGTATGGCTTTATGCCAAAAGAAAAGGGGCCAGACCTGAAGGTGAGGTGGTAGAGATAATTGAAAGATCAAAAACTTCGTTTGTAGGTACAATGGAGATAATGCCGAATTTTGCTTTCCTGATACCCGACAATAAAAACATGCCGTTTGATATTTTCATCCCTGTCTCAAAACTGAATGATGCAAAACAGGGGCAGAAAGCAGTTGCTCGAATCGTTGATTGGGACCCGAAATCAAAGAACCCTGTCGGGGAGATTATTAAAGTGCTGGGATATCCGGGACTTCATGAAACAGAGATGCATGCAATACTCGCCGAGTTTGAATTACCTTATGATTTCACTGAAGAGGTTGAAAAGGAGGCTGAGGAAATTTCCGATTTAATTACGGATGAGGATATTAAATATCGTCGCGATTTCAGACAGGTCCCGACATTTACCATCGACCCGGCAGATGCCAGGGATTTTGACGATGCCCTTTCACTTAAGAAACTTGATAATGGTAACTGGGAGGTTGGTGTCCATATTGCCGATGTTACTCATTACGTTAAAATAGGGTCTCTTCTTGAAGACGAGGCAAAACAAAGAGCCACTTCCGTTTACCTGGTTGACAGAGTTGTTCCAATGCTTCCCGAAAGACTTTCAAATCACATATGCTCACTCATTCCTGACGAGGATAAACTTACATATTCTGCTGTATTTGAGTTGAATGACAAATCGGAGGTTCTTACAGAATGGTTTGGAAAAACTATTATAAATTCTGATAAGAGATTTTCGTATAATGAAGCCCAGGAGGTCATAGATACAGATAACGGAGATATGAACGAACAGGTACAGGTACTTCATCGCCTGGCGCAGCAACTCAGGGTAAAAAGATTTGCCTCCGGGGCATTCGGTTTTGAAAGAATTGAAGTTCAGTTCGACCTTGATGAGGCCGGGAAACCGGTTAATATAAGGTTCAGGGAGTTCGGTTCAGCTAATCAGCTTATCGAGGAATTCATGCTCCTTGCAAATAAGAAAGTCGCTGAATATGTAGGCAAGATACTTAAGGGTAAAACTTTTGTTTACAGGATCCATGATAAGCCAGATGCTGAAAAAGTGAGCTCATTCAGTCACTTCATTAAAAGGTTCGGGTATAAGCTTGAAAGTGATGAGAAAACCTCATTACCAAAGGCAATGAACAAACTTCTGAAGGATGTAGCCGGGAAAAAGGAACAAAACATTATCGAAACATTGGCTCTTAGATCAATGGCCAAGGCCATCTATTCAACGGATAATATAGGGCATTACGGTCTTGCTTTTAAATATTATACGCATTTCACCTCACCCATCCGCAGATATCCCGATATGATGGTTCACCGGCTTTTGACAATGTATCTCGATAAAGAGAATCCGGGAGGAAAAGACAAATATGAAAAGCTGTGTGACCATTCTTCGAAAATGGAAAGACTTGCTACGGAAGCGGAAAGAGCTTCAATCAAGTATAAGCAGGTCGAGTTTATGAGCGATAAAATAGGAAAGCAGTTTGAAGGTGTGATTTCAGGAGTTACCGAATGGGGAATATATGTTGAAATAATTGAAAATCAATGCGAAGGAATGATACACATTCGCGAACTTGCTGATGATTTTTATGAATATGACGTGGAGAACTATTGCATAAAGGGACGACATACCGGGAAGGAATATATGCTGGGCGATCGCATTAATGTCGAAGTTGTGAAAGCCGATCTTCAAAAGAAGCAGCTGGATTACAGACTGGCATGAGATTTTTTACCTCATCCCCCTGCCCCATAGCCGTCAACCTAATGATTAAA
>PMEC01000010.1 GCA_003155705.1 Bacteroidales bacterium | reverse complement strand
CAGGAATAATAGGCACATTGATTGGGGTTTATTTTTCAACAATAATACCATCTTTCATCCTTAGAAAACTTTTTGGAATAATTGCAGTACTCATAGTTATTCCGATACTTTTCAGAAAGAAGAAAAAAGAAAATATACACAGCGATAATCTTGATGAATTGAAAATAATAAATCTTAAAAAGGTTTCTATAAGTTCAGTCTTTGGTTTATTATCAGGAATAATGGCTGGTTTGTTTGGAGTTAGCGGAACAGCACCTGTTATTGCGGGATTATATATGCTTCGTTTTCCTGCAAACATGGTTATCGGAACTTCTGTTTTTGTTCTTATATTTAATGCAATTTCAGGTTTGTTTGGACACCTTGCAGTAGGTCATATCAATTTTATACTAATTACTCTATTAGGTGGCAGCGCAGCAGTTGGGGCTTTGATAGGTCCCCATTTATTGAAGAAGATAAAAACAGATGTTTTAGAAAAAGGATTCAAAATACTTTTTATAAGTCTGACATTCCTAATGGGATTAATGATGATAATAAAATAAAATTTGTGTCAATAGCAAAGGAGAAAGTAAAATTCTGACTAAAGCTATGAAACTAAAATTGACACTTCTGATTCCAAAAACAACGAACCGCTAACATCGGCTAATATGAAATGCGGGATATAGAAGGTTTGTAAGTTCAATGCTTCCTAATTATATTTGTGTAGATGGATTTATAATGCAAGTAAATCCCGCACATTACATAGCCGAGGACCGTTGTATTCAAGTTTATAAAAGCACTCTATAATCATTCAAGTAGATAATTATGCCAACTGTAAAAATTGAATTAGTAATTGGAAGAGATAAAAACACCCTTATAAAAATTAAAAAACTGGTAATGGATTCTGTTGTTGAGTCATTGCAATTACCAGCAAATGATAGGAATATACGCATAATTGAATACCCCGCTTATTTATTTCAAATGAGACCGCCATATGAAGTACTCATTGAAATATCCATGTTTCTTGGTAGGACGAAGGATACAAAGAAGAAATTGTATCAAACAATTGTCAATAGCCTTGAGAAGAATGGGTTGATTGAAAAGGAAAAGGTCCTGATAACCTTAAATGAACAACCATTGGAAAATTGGGGCATTCGTGGCGGTATCTCTGCTGATGAAATAGACTTGGGATTTAACGTTAAAATATAAAGCAATTAAACCCATCACACGAAAGTGTGTGTAACCAACCACTGATTATGTTTGACCAACTGATTGACAAGATAAAAAAGGATGAAACAAACTGGACAGAATTTCAAGATTTGCTTGTTAAAAGAGAAATTGCTTCCAAAACAATTTTATTGCATGAAGGGGAAATTGCGAACCAGGTTTTTTATATAAAAAAGGGGTGTTTACGTGAGTGGTTTAACAAAGATGGTAAGGATATTACATTTCAATTCTTTTTAGAAGGTCAGGCAGTAGCATCTATTGATAGTTTCTTGAGTAATCAACCCAGCATGTATACTATTGAAAGTATTGAACCTTCGACATTATTTTCGCTCAGTAAGGAGAATTTTAAACAACTTCAAGTGCTTTTCCCAGACTTTAAAGAAGGACTTCAGGAGTTTATGTTTCAACGATTTAGAAATTATTCGCATCTTTTTCTTTCCCGGATAAAAGATACGCCCAGGGAACGATATGAGGATTTAATTAATAACCATCCCGAAATCATAAAGCGAGTCCCACAACACTATATAGCTTCGTATTTAGGAATTACTCCCANNAATTGTTATCGTCAAGATGCTTTTCTCTGAGCATTTTTGTTTAAAATAATTGACGAAATGAAATCAAGATTTCTCAGACATGAGCGTGCACGGACAGTATATGTTCAACTTGATGCCAGAAAATGCAAAGCATGTTGGAAATGCATAGATACCTGTCCTAATAAAGTAATTGGCAAAATTGATTTTCTTGGACACAGGCACGTACGTATCGATCAATCAGATAAATGTTCGGGTTGTTTGAAGTGTGTGAAAACATGTGAATCCGGTGCTTATAATTCAATAGCAAGTTTAGTACAGCAACAGTAGAGTAACTACAATTTATTCAACCTGCATTCATATCAATTGCCATGTTCGTTATTTCAGGGTATTAATATGCAGATTATTGGTTGCCTTGATTCCACACAAACAAAGGATAATCAATACATTCGTTCAATGCCAATTATTGGAAGTTAATTTTTTCTCGTCCCCGACTTTAAGGTACATATAATTATGTAGTTACATAATATTTGTACTTTTTTATCCCCTAAAGGAAAAACACTGTCAGAAATGGCAGGGTTTTTTATTTTAACTCTAATGCATTCCTGTTTTATACAATTCTTTGAATTTATCGCTTTAGCAGTAAATTGTCCATTTTTAACGATAATAGAGAATCTTTACATCAATTATTACTGCCATAGCAGTAATAATCTGCCAAATGCTTGTAGTTTTAAATATAATTGACTATATTTACTTTATAACAGTAGAATATGATACAGTCTCAGGAATTAGCAGATGTTATTAGGATGCATAGAAAAGCAGCCAAATTAAGTCGTGACAAATTAGCAGAAATGTCTGGCGTTGGTAAAACTGTGATTTACGATATTGAGAAAGGGAAGGAAACTATTCAATTGAATACCTTACGAAAGGTACTTAGAGTATTGAACATCAAAATAGAATTAACAAGTCCGCTAATGGATAATTTACGAAACATGGGAAATGAGAAAGGCTAAAATATATGTTAAAGGAGTTGAGGCTGGAACTTTGACTGAATTACAACAAGGAAAAGACTATCTATTTGAATACCTTGACGGGTATGAAGGTCTTGAAGTCTCAAGGACGATGCCAATAAATGTTAAGGTGTATAAGTTCGATAAATTTCCACCCTTCTTCGATGGATTACTACCAGAAGGGATACAACTGGACGGATTATTGAAAATTAAAAAAATCGACAGGA
>PMEC01000003.1 GCA_003155705.1 Bacteroidales bacterium | reverse complement strand
CCCAATCTAATTCATTTCCGGATAAAAAACCCGGCATTGTCGTGCCTGGCTTTTTTGTTAGGGAGAAAAACTAAAAATACTATTATATATCAGATTATCAATATAATATGTTTTATTACATCTTATTGTAGTTTTCAACATTTTGTGGACTTAGATATTTGATATGGATACTTAAATAACTAATTTTCAGAAAGTAAAAAATACTTGTATGATAATTAAAAAGTAAAGTTGAAATTCTTAAATTGAAATTAATATGTGTTAAATATGCTTAGGAACTATTTTAAAACAGCCTTCCGTAATATCAAAAGGTATTACTCATACTCAGTTCTGAATATTACTGGTATGGCCATAGGTCTGTCCTCTGCAATTTTAATTTTTTTATGGGTACAGGATGAATGGAGCTACGACAGACAATTCAAAAATGCCGATGATCTTTACCGTATAATTCAAAACGAAAATCCTTCCGGAGGAGAAGCTTATCTGTTAGCACCAACGCCGGGAGTATTGACCAGAACTCTGAAAGAACAATATCCCGAAATAATAAGATCTTCAAGATACGAACCTCATAACGAATTAAGATTAAAAAAAGGAGATGAATTTATGCATGAGAAAGCGGTTGCCGCTGTTGATAAGGACTTTTTAAAAATGTTTAACATCGAGTTTGTTCAGGGAGATATCAATAGCGCTTTAAATGAACCACACAATGTAGTTCTTACTGAAGANNATGGCACACAAATACTTTGGTGACGAAGATGCGCTTGGCAAAACATTGCTGGAATCGCTAGGCTATCTGGTAACAGTCACTGGTGTTGTAAAGAAGCCACATAATAGTCATCTCTTGTATGATTTTTTAGTTCCAATTGAGCTATTAACAGAAAGAGGAGCACCTTTAAATGATTGGCATTTTCTATGTTATAATTATATTGAACTAAAAAAAGGGACCAACAGTAAACTATTTAATAATAAAATTCAGGATTTCATCAAGAAGAATACCCGGGGATCGAATGCGGAGATATTCCTTCAAAATATCAAAAAGATACACCTGTTTTCTTCCGGAAAATATACTTTCGATATCAGCGGCAATGGCGATATTACCTTTGTCAGGATTATGAGTCTTATTGCTGTTTTTATTCTTCTGATAGCCTGTATAAACTTTATGAATCTTTCTATTGTCCAATCAGCAATGAGGTCAAAGGAGATAGGAGTACGAAAAGTGGCAGGGGCAAATAATCGAAAAATAATAGTCCAGTTTTTAGGAGAATCTCTTTTGCTTGTATTTGTGGCCAATGCAATTGCCGTGATTTTTGTTGAATTGCTTTTGCCCGGTTTTAATAATTTCACCGGTAAACAATTGGCTGTTAACTTCCAGAGTGCCGGCTTCTATATTGGTTTAATAACAATTGTATTGTTTTGTGGTTTATTGGCCGGAAGTTATCCTGCATTCTATTTGTCTTCTTTAAAGCCACTGGATACGATCATGGGTATTATTAATAAAAATCCCGGTAATGCAAAATTCAGAAGGGTTCTGGTTATTCTTCAGTTTTCATTGTCGGTCATTCTTATAATATGCACCCTGATTGTTGGAAACCAGCTCAGCTATATGCAAAAAATGAATCTTGGATTTAATAAAGAAAATATTGGTTATTTTATGTTCCCCACAGCACCCTGGGACCCAAAACTGAAAACTTTAAAAAAAGAGCTCAGCAACAATCCGGATATACTGAGTGTGACAAATGTATTCTATAATTATGAAAATCCTTTAAATAATGAGGGTAAGTCAGGCGGTTTTAATTGGACTGGTAAAAAGGAGGGTAATGATGTTTTATTTTATAATATTTCAGCTGACGAAGATTATGCCAAAACCTTCCATCTTGAGCTTAAGAAGGGACGTTACTTTTCTTCTGAATTTTCAACTGAAAATACTGCAATAGTTATAAATGAACAGGCAGTAAAAATCATGGGTTTTAAGGATCCCATCGGAGAAATAGTTACAACTCCTCAGGGATCTAAATTAAATATTATCGGAGTAGTAAAAGATTTTCACTTCCAATCGTTACATAACAAAATTGAACCGCTTATTATGCGATTAGGTGGGTCTAACACCTTATTTATCAAAATGAAACCCGATAGAATAACTTCCATTGTTGAATCTATCAGGAAAACATATAATTCATTTAAACCTGATATTCCACTGGATTTCCATTTTCTTGATGATGATTTTGACAACCTGTACCGGACTGAACAAAGAATAAGTAAAATAGTTGGCTCTTTCTCATTCCTGGCAATCATTATTTCATGTCTCGGTCTTATTGGATTATCCTCATTTATGACAGTGCGCAGAACAAAAGAGATAGGAATAAGGAAATTAAATGGGGCAAAGACAATTGAAATATTCTCCTTGTTGTCAAGAGAATATATAATATTAGTAATGATCTCAATTATAATTGCATGCCCGATTGCATGGTATGCCATGAATAAATGGCTTCAAAACTTTGCTTACCGGATTAATGTTAGCGTGTGGGTATTTGCACTGGCAGGCGCTATTGCTTTACTTATTGCTTTCCTGACAGTAAGCTGGCAATCTTACAGAGCAGCTAGTAAAAATCCTGTTGAAGCTTTGCGCTATGAATAATGAGAAGAGTGGATACACTGACCGCAGCGTCAGTGTTGAAGCGCTGAGGCATGAATAAGAGAAGCCCGGCCCTTTCGCTCCTGGCTTTTCATTCTTCGGGATCTTCTTCAAAACCATGAAATGGTATATTATCGTCGGGGTCTTTGTCGAATGGGCCAATGCCTGGAGGATTAAAAAGTCCCCAGCGGTCAATTATATAATCCCATTTATCAAATCCTGCCACCCAGTCTATGAACAGGAGCCGGTATTCATCAATAAGGTCTCTTACAATTTGATAATATTCAACATATTCAAAACCAAACATATCGAGCGAATGTTGCTGGACCATCAGGTCGCGTGCTGCTTTTCGTATTATGGCAGCATTTTCCATTTTGAGGTCATACAACTCCGCTGCCTCAGCGCCGGCTACTTTTACAGTAAGTTGTGCTGCATCACATAACATGCAGGCCTTAATATCCATAAGGTACTCATCGTTTTCAGGGATAAGAGCAGTAATTTTACTTACCATATCAAAGATCTCTTTCCCTTTCCGGTAAATAGGAAGTCTTTCCGGCTGCATGATATCATCCTCGTCATCTGAATTCATTTTTTCTAATTATATTAGACATAATCAAGGCTAATTTAATAAAATCAGAGGATAAATGGTTTTAAAAGAATTTAAGTTGGGCCACTTCTAATAACAGCATTTCTATAAAAACCTTCCAAATACTTAATTTTCCTTACATTGTTAATTGAACGTCCGGTTATAGCTGCAAACCGTAGATCGTTCTCTCCGGTTATTGTTCTTCCATTGCTTTTGGTTCGTACTCGACAATATCCACAATTTCACTACCTTAGTGCTAACAATCTTAAACCAATGAATGACATTCAATTACTTATAGACGAACTTGTTAAATTCCGTGATGCCCGTCATTGGGAACAGTTTCATAATACTAAGGACCTTGCTCTGGCTATCTCAATTAAGGCCGCTGAATTAAATGAACTCTTTCTCTGGAAAACGACTGAGGAATCTGAACTTGTTGATCGGAATAAACTTAAGGAAGAACTTGCTGATATTCTTGCTTTCAGCCTCCTTCTTGAAGGGAAACATAGCTTTGATGTAAAGGAGATAGTACTTGAAAAGATCAGGAAGAATGACGAAAAATACCCTGTTGAAAAATCAAAAGGTACTGCGAAGAAATATAATGAATTATAAAAGAAAAAAAAGGAATAATTCCCACATTTGTGGTTTA
>PMEC01000184.1 GCA_003155705.1 Bacteroidales bacterium | reverse complement strand
CTAAGGTATAAAAATGGATTTAATTGGCAGGAAATAACATCAGATCATTTTAATATGTTTCAAATTTATTCAGGGTATAATAAATTTTCGTAATTTGTTGTCTGATTTTAAAACCATAAATCTATATAGCTATGAAAAACAAAAAACCTTTCAACCTTAATACCAGTTTGAAGTTCCTGGCAACTATGCTGGTTATAATTCTTTTCCTTGCAAATAGTTCAACTTTCGCTCAGGCTGGTAAGACAAATTTTTCAGGTACATGGGCATTTAATGAATCAAAGAGCACTCCATCAGAGGGAGGGTTCCGCATGGGTGCTTCTCTTATGGTAATTACTCAGGATGGCAACAATCTGTCTAATGAAAGTACGAGAAAAAACCAGAACGGGGAAGATGTAAAATCGACTTATAAATTCACACTCGACGGCAAGGAATCTGTTAATACTGTCTTTGGCAATAATACCAGGAAATCTATTGTTACCTGGTCGGCTGATGGCAAATCACTTAATTTTGCTCACACGATGAATTTCAATGGAGATGATTTCAAATCGACTGAAACATGGAAAATAAATGATACAGATAAAACTTTATCCGTTGAGACAGCCATGAATTTCCAAGGTGAGGAAAGGAAAGCCACGAACATCTATGATAAGAAATAGATCCTATTTTCGGAGATTTTGTAATAAAAACTTATTATCAATTGTTTATTTCACAATATCCAGTTGAACCGATGTGCTTTTTAGTCCGGGTGAGGTAAGTGAAATTTCAGCTTTCCCTGGTTTATCAAGCGATTGAATATATATCAGGAGCCTTCCATGGAAGGTTTTCTGTTTATAATCCTTATAGTCATCTGTATTTACCGGATTGGCATCCTCCATCCCTATCAGTCTGACTGGACCTGATATTGCGCAGGTAATCTCATTTTCAGCGTTATAGACTGTGTTGTCATTGTTATCGCAAAGATTGATATAGATTCTTGCAATGTCCTGTCTGTCAGCTTTTAAAACCATAGCATCACATTTAGCATTTATTGCAGAAGGTGCGCCTGTCGTTTTCAATTCATATATCGCAACGTCCTTTCCTTTGTTTCTGCCAACAGCCTTCAGAACACCGTCCTTATAAGGTACATCCCAGGCAATCACCTTGCTTTTAAAATCTGCAAGTTTTTGTGTTCCCAGGGATTTATTATTGAGAAATAACTCGACCTCCTCACAATTGGTAAATGCATTCACACTTATAACCTGTCCATCATTCCAGTTCCACAATGGTTCAACCCGCTTATGGGACCATAGATTTGTGGGACCAGCGGGCACAGCCCTGTTTGTCGTTCCAAGCCACACCATAGGTTTATCGCTCCATAAACTCTGCCTGAAGTAGAACTCAGGTTTTTTATTTCCTGCCAGGTCAATAATTCCTGAAGTGCTATGACGGGAAGGCCATTGCCCTGCTTCACCAAGATATTCAAATCCTGTCCAAATAAACTGACCAATAACATAATCGTTTTCTGCAACCGCATTCCAGGCTTCAAGAGTCATGCTGTTTTCACTTCCATAGATTGGTCTTTTAGGATATTTCTGATGATCAGAGGGATAGCGGAATTCCTGGTAGTTGTACCCTGCAACATCAAGTGCATCAGCATAGCCGGTCTCATTTGACATCAGCACCGAGGCCAGACCGGCAGTAACAGGCCGGGTTGTATCAAGCTTCTTTATTGTAGCAACAAGTTCCCTGGCAACTTCACCCAAACGGTTAGCATCCGGCAATTTCTGATCGTATTTTGCGAAGGTCTGAGGATTGGCCTGAGTACTAAGTATTGGATGAGTATAAGGATCATTCGGATAATCTATTTCGTTACCTATGCTCCACATAAAGACCGAAGGATGATTACGGTCCCTTAAGACAAAATCGCTCAGGTCGGTTGTCGCCCATTCTTTAAAAACCGAAGAATAGCCATCTTTACCCGGAGTGCCCTTGTTCCATCCCTCTAACCATTTCTTTTTAGGAAGTTCCCATTCATCGAAAGCTTCATCAATCACAATAAATCCTTTAATATCACATAGTTCCAGAAAATCAGGAGAATAAGGGTTGTGACTGGTACGGATTGAATTGCAACCCAGTTCTTTCAGGATATCAAGTCTTCTTTCAAACTCCTTCCTAGGGACAGCCGAACCAAGTGCGCCGGCATCCTGATGAAGGCATATACCTTTAAGCTTTATATTCCTTCCATTTAGAAAAAAGCCTTTGTCAGCATCAAACCTGAAACTACGGAAGCCAACGGCAGTAGTCAGATTGTCTCTGGTATCTTTCCCCTCCAGAACAGTTACTAGTGAATAGAGATTCGGATTATCCAAATCCCATATCTTAGGTTTAATAATATCTATTGTCTGAAATATGATTTTTTCACCTGTTGGTTCGAGAGTAATCTTTTGTGAAGTCTTTCCAACGGTATCTTTCCCTGCAACCAGGTAGTTAAGAAGGTTGATTGTTGAAGCAGTTTTAAGTTCATTTAAAACAGTGACCTCAATATTCAATTTTGCTTTTTCAGCCGAAACTTCAGGAGTTGTGTAGCGGACTCCCCATTTTTGTAAATGGACTGAAGAAGTTATTATGAGTTTCACATTGCGATAAACCCCTGATCCAGTGTACCATCGTGAGTCTCCATATTTTGAATGATCGACCTTTACTGCTATAATATTTTCTTTGCCATATTTAAGCCACGGGGAAAGATCATACTGAAATGAGATATAACCGTTGGGTCTTTTTCCAAGATAAGTCCCGTTTATCCAAACTTCGCTGTTTTCATAAACACCTTCAAAATATATGAAAAACTTGTGGCCCTTCATGTCTGATGATACATCGAATGTCTTTCTGTACCATCCGATTCCACCTGGAAGATAACCGGTGCCGCTGGCCCATTCCTTACTGAATGGACCTTCAATACTCCAGTCATGCGGCAAATCAAGAATACGCCAGGCCGAGTCATTAAAACCAATTTGTTCTGCTCCCGGCTGATCACCTTTGAAGAACTTCCAGTTAAAATTAAA
>PMEC01000111.1 GCA_003155705.1 Bacteroidales bacterium | reverse complement strand
ATTCAGAAGTTGTATTGAATGAAACAAATGCCTGGATCGTCACCAGACGTATCCTGTCAACTATTTTAATTTCAGCAACATATTCAAATCCTTTTTCAGTTTTTAGAGGGATATTATACAAATACTCATCGCGTTTTTCTTCCTTAACAATATCAAGTTTAAGGAAAGCCGTGTCGGCAAGTTTCTTCCCCTGGCTTACATTAAAAAGATGAACTGAAACAGAATTCATAGCCATTGGTATTCCTCTCGGATTTGCTTCATTAAAGTAAAGATCGCTGTTAAAGAATTTTACCGAAAGAACTGAAACCTGGTCAGATTGATTAAAAACGCCATAACGCGGATTAATTGAATTTTTTATCGGATTATATAGATAGGAGAGATCCTTGGTATCAAAAACCGGCTTAGTGGGCATGCATGAATAGGATAACAAGATGATTAACATGGTAATCACCGGTAAAAAGATATTCTTGAAATTGATCCTGTTCATTTTTTAAAATTAGTAAACTTTTTAATGGTTGCAATCCTTCCAGTCAATCCTCATTCTGCATAATTCTTTATTATCGGAGGAACGAACGATTGAATGGTTAGAACAGGTAGTATTATCTTCTTTTTCGGTTCTGACAAAGACTTCTTCCCCGAAGACCGATTCGGCGAGATAGTTTACTTCAAGGGAAACAGGAACATGATTCAGAATGTAATCCAGATCATAGGTATCTGTAACCCATTTAATATACCTGACATTATTAGTATGAAGGTTGACATCNNGTGACTTTACCTGCATTCCTTCCCAGTGAATTTTTAACGGAAACTTCTGAATTAAACCGGGTAAGTATTTCATCGGGTCTCTGAATCTTCTTTGTTGTCCTGTCAACAATCAGCCATGAAGATGAGCCGGATACGATGTGTCTGCCATCAGGATAGAAAACTTCATAATCCCTGATAGCAAAAAGTTTATCAGTACCTCTTGGCCAGGTTCTGACAATAATGGTCTCTTTCCATTCAGGCCATAAATCAACCTCTGCCACAATTCTTGACAGAACCCAGAACCGGTTTTCTTTCAACAGATCATCACGGCCAAAATTAAGTTTTTCAGCATGTTCAGAGGCGACATCCTGGAGATAATTGAAAAGAGAAAACAGGCTCAGCTTACCATCAGGTCCTGTATCATAAACCGGGATTTTATATTCTTTTTCAAATTGAAATAATTCCATATTCAATTGTTATTTCGTAAAAATACTTCAACCTCCTCACTGTATTGGGCCCAGTTATTCATCTCATCATTAAGCTGTTCCTTTAAATCCTGATATCTTAAGTAATCCTTTTCATGAGTTGATGAATTATTTCCCGGCTCCATAAATGCTTTATCAACAGCAATTATTTCAGCTTCCAACTTTTCAATTTCCTTTTCAGAATCTTCAAGTCTTTTCCTGAGTTTCCTCAGGTTACGTTCATACTCCTTTTTTTCAAGATATTTTTGCTTATTAGAGGATACCCCGGTTTGAAGAGTTTCACTTTTGGCTTTGTCTTTTCTCTCAATATCCTTCAGGTTTTCAATCTTTTTCTTACGAAGGAAATCATAAATACCCCCAATATGTTCTTTTATCCTGTTATGCCTGAATTCATATACTTTTTTTACAAGTCCATCCAGAAAATCCCTGTCGTGAGATACAACAATTAATGTGCCATCATATTTAATAAGCGCCTGTTTGAGAATGTCTTTTGACCGCATATCGAGATGATTTGTCGGTTCATCAAGGACAAGGAGATTATAAGGTTCAAGCAACAATTTGACCAGCGCAAGTCTTGACCGTTCACCACCGGATAATACCTTCACTTTCTTGTCAATTTCTTCTCCCCTGAACAGAAAAGCCCCAAGCATATCCCGGATCTTTGTACGTATATCTCCTTTTGCAATATCGTCAATAGTCTGAAACACAGTTTTATTCTCATCCAGAAGTTCATCCTGATTCTGAGCAAAATAGCCTGCAGTAACATTATGACCTATTTTAATACTTCCGGTGTGATCTGTCTCTCCAATAATAATTCTGGAAAAAGTCGTTTTACCCTCTCCGTTACGACCGACAAACGCGATTTTTTCTCCTCTTTCTATTTTAAAACCGACGTTTTTCAGAACATGAAGCGCCCCAAAAGATTTTGAAAGATTCTCTGCTTCAACAACAACAGTCCCTGATCTTGGAGCAGGGGCAAACCTTATGTTCATTGAACTGGT
Organism: Bacteroidales bacterium; assembly: GCA_003155705.1. Lineage (GTDB taxonomy): Bacteria > Bacteroidota > Bacteroidia > Bacteroidales > VadinHA17 > LD21. The sequence goes on along the minus strand of PMEC01000111.1, from coordinate 3,170 downwards.
ATCTTCTTCGTCAACTTCGAGTCTGTCAACCTTATCGAGTTGTTTAATTTTTGACTGAACCTGAACTGCTTTGGTTGCTTTATATCTGAACCGTTCAATGAATTTTTCAGTGTCACCGATCATTTTTTTCTGGTTCCTGAAAGCGGCTATCTGTTGCTCTCGTCTTTCTTTGCGCAGTTCGATGTACTTTGAATATGAAACCTTGTAATCATAGATTTTGCCCAATGAAATTTCAATAGTCCTGGTGGTAACATTATCCAGAAAAGCCTTGTCGTGTGATACCAGGAGAACTGCTCCAGGATAGCCTGAAAGAAACGTCTCGAGCCATTGGATAGATTCTATATCGAGATGATTTGTTGGTTCATCTAAAAGAAAAAGTGAAGGTTTTTTAAGGAGGATCTTTGCAAGTTCAACTCTCATTCTCCAACCTCCGCTAAGTTGATTTGTGGGCCTTTCAAAATCTTTTCTGTCAAAACCAAGACCTGTCAGAGTCCGTTCAGCCTCAGCCAGATAGTTTGTCCCTCCGAGCATCCTGTATCTTTCCTCTATGACTATCATATGATCACATAACCTGAGATATTCAGCAGATTCATAATCGGTACGATGCCCGATCTCTACAGTACATTTTTCGATTTCTTCTGCAAGACCCATTATCTCTGAAAACGCTGTAATTGCCTCATTTATTACAGTAGTTGTATCATTAACTTTCATCTGTTGAGGCAGATACCCTATGGTAATATCTTTCGGAAAATCAATCTGTCCAGTAGAGGTTCCCTGTAGACCGGCAATGATCCTGAGAAGAGTTGATTTCCCTGCACCGTTTTTCCCTGCGAGCCCAATACGGTCCTGATTGTTAATCAGAAATGAAATATCAGATAACAAATCAAAACTGCCAAATGATACAGAAATATTACGGACAGAAACCATCTGAGAAAATAAAATTGAGTGCAAATATATAAAAAGTAAGCTGAAGGTGTTTCAAAAGCCTGTTATCTCAAGTGTGCTGTAGAAGTAAAAGGTTCATTTCCTGCATCTTGATAGAATTTCTATGAATGCAGTTTCCTCATTACAGTTAACCCGTCAGAAATTCTATATTTGTATGCCGAATTCGTCGTTTACCTCACCCCAACCCCTCTCCCAAGAGAGAGGGGCTATTGCATTGATATACAGTATTAAACCCCCTTCTCTCCCGGGAGAAGGGGGATGGGGGATGAGGCGAAAAGCGAAGATGGCAGGGATGAGTTTATATTTGTTAATTGTTTGATAATAAATTAATTGTGGGAAAGAGAAATAACCCTCTGCTCTTGGAAAAGGTCACAATAACCGATATCGGATCTGAAGGGAATGCAATAGCCAGGGTAGATAACCTTGTCGTATTTGTCCCAATGCTGATACCGGGAGATGTGGCAGATATCAGGATTATAAAGAAAAGGAAAAAATATCTTGAAGGTATTCCCGTTAAATTTCATGAATACTCAAAAGACAGGATCAAACCTGCCTGTGAACATTTTGGAATCTGCGGAGGATGTAAATGGCAACATCTGCCATATAATCTACAGCTGAAATTTAAAGAGAAACAAGTCAAGGATAACCTTACCAGGATTGGAAAAACAGACCTTCCGGAGATCAACCCCATTATTGGATCTGTAAATGAGTACCTGTACAGAAATAAACTTGAATATACCTTTTCGAACCGTCGATGGCTTACTCGTGAGGAAATTCATTCAGGACTGGAAATTAAAAATGAAAATGCACTCGGATTTCATATTCCGGGCCTGTTTGATAAGGTATTGAATATTAATCAATGTCATTTGCAACCTGAACCCACTAACCTTATAAGAAACTCAGTGCATGTTTATGCGCGTCAAAATGGTCTTTCCTATTTTGATATAAAAGAGCAAAACGGATTTCTGAGAAATTTAATTGTCAGGAATAATATTGCCGGAGATATAATGGTGATAGTCGTATTTTATTATGAAGATGCAGAAATGAGAAAGGGATTACTGGATTTTCTTCATGAAAAATTTCAGGAGATAAAATCATTAATGTATGTAGTCAATGGAAAACGAAATGACTCACTTGGAGATCAGGAAGTGATCCTGTATGCCGGTGAGGATCACTTAATTGAAAAGATTGATAATCTGAAATTCAGGATCGGACCAAAATCATTTTACCAGACCAATACCAGGCAAGCCACTGTCCTGTACAGTGTAGTTAAAAAATTCGCAGATCTTTCAGGCGCTGAGATTGTATATGATCTTTACACAGGTACCGGAACAATAGCCAATTTTCTTGCCGGTTCATCGCTTAAAGTAATAGGCATGGAGTACGTGATTGAGGCAGTCAGGGATGCAGAAGCTAATTCGATTCTGAATTCAATAAAGAACACAATATTTTTTGCCGGTGATATCAAAGACTTATTATCACAGGAATTCATTGCTTCTAACGGTGGACCTGATGTAATTATTACAGATCCGCCGAGGGCTGGTATGCATGAGGATGTATTGAGGGCAATCATTTCTGCCTCACCTGAAAAGGTTGTTTATGTCAGCTGTAATCCCGCGACCCAGGCCAGGGATATACAAATCCTGTCTGAACGATATATGGTTTCAGAAATTCAACCAGTGGATATGTTTCCCCAGACTCATCATGTTGAGAATGTAGCTCTTCTGAAAAGAAGATAATGTATAAAACCTGCCCATAATTATCAATTGATTTTTTCAAAAGGCCCTCATTTGTAAATTTTTACCTCACCCCCTCTGATCCCCCTCTCCCGAGAGAGAGGGGGAAGATACATAATATCAGGCTTTTAAGTCCCTCTCACTTGGGAGAGGGATTTAGGGAGAGGTAAAAATAAAAACCAAATAATTTTGTGCTTTATAGTTGTTTTCTTTACTTTTGTCACTCTTTATTAAGCACTATAATTCATCAGGAGAGATGGGTGAGTGGCTTAAACCAGCAGTTTGCTAAACTGCCGTATGGGAAACTGTACCGGGGGTTCGAATCCCCCTCTCTCCGCAAGCCTGAATAAACCCCGCGAAAGCGGGGTTGTTTATTTGACCGAGGTTTCGAAGCCCCGCTCGCGGGACTGAAGAGACCGAGGAAAAATAAACAAGACCCGTAAGGGTTTATTCAGGTTTTGCAAGGTTCACCCCAAGGGATCGCCGCAG
>PMEC01000087.1 GCA_003155705.1 Bacteroidales bacterium | reverse complement strand
CTCAAAAGGACACTCTCTTTTTTTTACCCCCCAACGGGGGTGTTGAAAAAGTAGTAAAAATAAGAAATCTTTACTTTGTGTCCTTTGTGTTATCCTTTGTTAACCTTTGTGGTTCAGGTATTTATGTTTAACCACAAAGGGCACTAAGGATGTCTCAAAGGCGCACAAAGGACTTTTTCAACAGCCCCCTGATAAGAAAAACTAAGAAAGAACTTATTAGAATATGCTGAATTCTCTCCCCTTCAGGGGAGATGCCGCACAGCGGCAGAGGGGTATTATAACTCAAATGTCCTTCATTCTTCCTTCAGAAGCATTCGACTCGTAGGGACCTGCTTATATATACTCATAAAATATCAAAAATTAGTATATTTGATAGATCACACTTTCTACTATGAAAATTCTGACATCAAAAGATATAGCTAAAACGGAAAACCTTACGATCCCTGAAGGAACCATCATCGTAGGAACTCTTTTACAGATTTTTAAATACAACAAACTCAATAAAGTCTATTCTGAAATTCATGATAAAGACCCGATTGTCTTGGTCAACTCTCTTATTGAACAGCTCGAAATAAATTTTGATATTCCTGAAGATGATCTGAAAAATATTCCATCAGACGGCAGTTTTATTACAGTCTCAAATCATCCTTACAGGGGGATTGATTCTATGCTTCTGTTCAAGATTTTATACGAGAAAAGGAAGGATTTTAAAATCATGGCAAACTTTCTTCTACAAAATATCGAACCTCTGAAAAATATAATAATCCCCATTAATACTTTCGAGACATCAAAATATTCAAAGTCTTCATTTTCAGGTATAAAAGAGGCAATCAAGCATGTCAGAGAAGGTCATTGTATAGGAATATTTCCAGCAGGTGAAGAATCAGGTCATTACGAAGTATCAAAGGTTATCCTCGATAAAGAATGGCAGACCCCTGCCTTAAAGTTCATCAAGAATGCAGGAGTTCCTGTTGTCCCATTGTACTTTCATGGTACAAATACAAGATGGGTGCATATACTTGGAAAAATAAATCCCATCCTTCGTTCTGCAAAACTTCCCTCAGAACTTTTTAATAAGAAAAACAAAACTATTAAAATCAGAATTGGAACTCCTGTTACTGTTAAAGAACAATCTGAATTTAAAGATACTTCACAATTTGGCAGATATCTCAGGGCACGTGTGTACTCCCTGGGTTCAGTCCTTGAAGTCCGTAAGTTCTTCAATAAACAATCAGGAAAGAAAAAAAGGAAACCCGAAATGGTGGTTGAATCAATCCCTTCTCATAAACTGGCTGAAGAGGTCAGAAATGTCAAGTCAGAATACGAGCTTTTTACAACAAAGAATTATTCTGTCATTTGTGCTCCAACAGTAGCTATACCTAATTTATTCAACGAAATAGGAAGACTCAGAGAAGTAACTTTCAGGGAAGTAGGAGAAGGAACAAATAAAAGCACCGATATTGATGAATATGATTTTTATTACCATCACCTATTCATCTGGGATAATGCTGAAAATAAAATCGTAGGGGCCTATCGTATTGGAAAAGGAAAAGAAATTCTTGCACTCTATGGCATAAAAGGATTCTACATCAATTCTCTTTTCAGACTAAAAAAACAATTTGAACCAATAATGTCTGAATCAATTGAGCTGGGCAGATCATTTATCACAAAAGATTATCAGAAAAAAGTGATCCCCTTGTTCCTTCTCTGGAAAGGTATAATGATATTCCTGTTGAAACATTCGGAATATCGCTATCTGATAGGACCGGTAAGTATTAGCAACGATCTTTCAGGGTTTTCCAAGAGCCTGATAGTTGAATTTGTCAAAACATATTTTTTTGATAAAGAAATGGCAAAATGCATTATCCCAAGAAAAGATTTTGTGGTGAATACAGATAACATAATTGACCGTAAAATATTCATAGACAGTTCAGAAAAAGATATCAACAAAATTGAACGGATTATTCTTGATATCGAACCAGGATACAGGCTGCCTATACTATTGAAAAAATATATGGAAATAAATGCTAAAATTATTGGGTTCAATATCGATCCTAAATTTAATAACTGCCTTGACGGTCTGATGATTCTTGATCTTTATGAAACACCACCTGATGTAATAAAGGGGCTTTCAAGAGAAATGAATGATGTTTCGATTCTGGAGAGATTCAGAGGTTGAGTTAAAAAAAAGGTGCCTGACAGCACCTCTTCTTATTTAATAGAATTTATAACGCTTATCAATAACATTGGCATTCTTCTTGAGCGCTTCGTAAGCTTCGTAAGTTCCTCTCATCTGGTAAGAAGCTATTAGTCTTTCTTTCAGTAGCTTAGCGTCTTCCCCGGCAGCCGTTACAACATTGTTGACATTAATCAGATAGACACCGTTGTTCCCTTTAACAGGTCCGCTAATAACATTCTGATCAGCCAATGAAGCAGATCCAATAAGTGCCGGTTCGACTCCTGCCCCCGGAACTGAATAAGATTTGAAACTAACCTGGGTAGCTTCCTGTACCCTTACGCCAGCTTTACTTGCAATATCCTCAAGTGTTTTTCCTTCTTTCTTTAAATTATTTAGCTGTACGGAAATTAAATCAGCTTTTTTATCCTTCATAATACTATACCTGATATCATTTTTGACATCTTTCTCAGAAGCAGTTCCCTCTTCACTCACTTTGGTACAAAATCCCACAACATATTTATCGCCGATTTCAAATACTGCCTGCTGACTGGCGTCAAGTACTATTTTACCCTGGTCAGCCTGAAAAAGAGCCATTATGAGGGGTCTTGGTTTATCCAACCCCGGTAATGTTTTTTGCTGAGGCGTAATATTGTTTGCCACGCGTTTATTGACATTTTGACTTGCAATTGCTTTATTGAATTTATCGTAGGTATCAATAGTTCCGGCAAACCGGCTGGCTTCAGCATATACTTTCTGGTTTGTTATTGAACTGGGAAGAATCTTCCTGTCTATAATACCCATATCGTATTTTCTTACATTCTTGGACTGATCAAGAACTTCAATAATATGTATCCCATAATTTGTTTCAACTGTTGTCAGAACACCTTTCTTTGCCGTGAAACATGCATTACTAAAAGGTACGACCATCTTTCCTTCTTTAAACCAGCCAAGATCTCCGCCAATTTGTGCTGACCCCTGATCATCGGAGTTTGCCTTGGCAACTAACTGAAAAGAAACTCCTGATTTAAGTACTTTAAGCAGGCTGTCGGCTTTAAGTTTAACCTGGGCTAATGTCAGATTCTGTTTTGGTGAAATAAGAATGTGACGGACGTGAACAGAATCCGGCCTGTCGCTTGCATCGAGAAGACGGGCAAGTTTATAGGTGCCATTCTCAAGATAAGGGCCATATATATCCTTCATATTTTCCTTTTTCGTAAAAGCCTTGAGGCTGTCAGGAATTTCTGAAAGAGGTACATAAAAACCTGTATGACGTGTATCTGAAGTAGTGTTTATAAATTGAACTGCATCAGTTGCAGTGGCAAATTCATTCTTGGTGTTATTTATCCACTTTACAGCCTGCATTTTATCATCTTCCGAAGGGGTTATATCAAAAGTTACATACTCGATATCTCTCTCAGCAGTCCGTTTATAACTCTGTTTGTGAGTAGTATAATAAGCATTAATTTCGCTGTCAGAAACTTTTATTGTGGAATCAGAAACATCAGAGTAGTTTTTTAACAGATAACTGAAATCTACAGTCCTGAAAGCCAGACTTTTTTCAAATTCTGCCTGTTTTGAAGTAACATATAATCCTTTTGTAACCAGACTATTATATTTAGAGTTCATCCTGTCTGCAACGATTTCATCTTCAAAGAACAGCCAGTATTTCTTTGCTGTTTCATCAACCTCAATTGATTTAAGAAAGTTTACAAGCATTGATTTGTTGAACTGACCGGTCTGTCNNTGTCAGTAAATAATTGCTTTACTATAGGATGTGGTTCATTCCCCAGTACCAATTCATCAAGCTCTTCTGTACTTACTCCGATTCCCAGACCTTTATACTGAACTTCGAGGATTTTTTCTCTGACCATTTGCTGCCACATCTGTTCCCTTATAT
>PMEC01000224.1 GCA_003155705.1 Bacteroidales bacterium | reverse complement strand
ACATCGGCAATGCTTCCTCTTATTGAATATTGCCCCGGTTCATAGACAAAATCAGTACGTGTGAAATGATATTCCTGCAGTATCTCCTCGAGAAATTCAAGAGAGATCCTGTCTCCCTTTTTAATATGGAATGTATTCTTCTTCAGGTCAGGTTTACTGACTACTTTTTCCATCACTGACTCGGGATAGCTTACAAGAATGCTTTTTCTTTTGCCTGAAGCAAGATGGTTAAGAACCTCGGTCCTTAATACAATGTTTGCAGGTTCTGTCTGACCGTACTGCACAGATCTCTTGTAAGTTGAAGGAAAGAAGAAAACATTATCATCTCCAACCATTGAAACCAGATCGTTATAGAAATATGCTGCATCCTCTTTCTCTGGAATTATTACAAGATGAGTGTTCTGCATTTTAAGAAAAACCCCGGCCAAAATAATTGCTTTTGATGAACCTGTTAATCCATCAAGACAAATCCTTCTTACCTCTGAATTGCTGAAAGCACCAATAAGACCTTCGAGGTTAGGGTGGTTATTATAATGACTGATAATTTCGTTTTCTTTCATTTGCAGATTCCCAGCGGCAAAAATAATATCAATTTCCGGAAATTCCCTTTACCCTCCATTTTTACCAAAAGGGAATCCCCATTTTGGCTAAGATTTATCCCATAAATCGCTAAAAATAAACCCTATATTACTTTGAATGTCAACCCCCTAAATCCCCCCAGGGGGGGACTTAATTTTTTTAAATAATATTTTGTAATTTTAAAACACAAACAGATACAGAAAGATCTGAACTGTGCAAAGGGATAACAAATATTCTGGTTTTGGAAATAGACATGAAGAATTTATCCGCGTTTGCTTTACCACTCTGACTATTCCAGGGAGGAGAATCAAATAAATGCTCAACGATTTTAAAATGAATGAATTAGATAAAATAATGTATTTCAAAGCAACTCCTGGAATATTGGAAAACGCCAGGAGGCTCCGAGAAAACATGACAGATTATGAAAAGTTACTTTGGGAGAAACTCAAGAGAAAACAGATTTGCGGGCTTAGATTTCGCAGGCAACATCCCATTGATATCTTTATCGCTGATTTTTACTGCCATGAAGTAAGGTTAGTGGTTGAGATTGATTGAGAAGTTCATAATCAACAAGAAGAATATGATATAGGCAGAACTGCTGAAATGGAAAGATATAATATCAAAGTAATTAGATTTAAAAATTCTGAGATTGAAGCAAATATTGAAAAAGTTGTGATTGTGATAAAAAACACTGTTAATCAACTGCTTACAAGTCCCCCTTGGGGGATTTAGGGGTAAAAATCGAAAGGTAGCAGTCGCCTTGGGGGATTTAGGGGTAAAAAACGCAAAGTAACACTTGTCATTCGGGATTTAGGGGTAAAAAATGCAAAACAAAAGTCTATATTTTAAGTTATAGGTGTAAAAAGTCATAGACTCAGAAATTCTTCAATTTTCTTCACCATATTTTTTGACCCTGCATAAAAAGGCGATCTCTGATGTAAGGATGAAGGAGTTATACTTAGAATTCTCTCGCATCCGTTTGAAGCAGCGCCGCCTGACTGTTCTGAGATGAAAGCAATAGGGTTACACTCATATACTATCCTTAGTTTTCCTTTTGGAGCCGTCTCGTTTTCGGGATAAAGAAAAATACCCCCTTTAAGAAGATTCCGATGAAAATCGGAAACCAGGGAACCGATATATCTTGATGTATAAGGTCTCAATGTACCAGCATCTTTCTCCTGGCAATACTTAACATATTTTTTTATCCCGGGAGGAAAGTGAACCCAATTACCTTCATTCACTGAATATATCCTTCCATCTTCCGGAGTCTTTATTTCAGGATGAGAAAGACAAAATTCACCAATAGAAGGATCGAGGGTAAAGCCATTCACGCCATTACCTGTAGTATATACAAGCATTGTTGAGGATCCGTAAATTATATAACCGGCCGCAACCTGTTTGGATCCTTCCTGAAGAAAATCCTCATTCCTGACCTTTTCACCGCGCGGTGTTATACGTCTGTAAATAGAAAAAATTGATCCTACTGAAACATTATAATCAATATTGGAAGATCCGTCCAGGGGATCGGTGCATACAATATATTTTCCTTTTTGAGCAAAAGGCTCAGTGAAGACTATCTCGCTCTGATTTTCCTCAGTTGCAACACCACAACACTGACCGCTGGTAAGCAGTGCATTAATGAAGACCTCATCTGCATAAACATCAAGCTTTTGCTGACTTTCACCCTGAATATTTACAGATCCTGAATTTCCGATAATATCCACCAGCCCTGCTTTATTGATTTTCTTATTTACCATTTTAGCAGCTGTCCCAATATGTGTGAGCAGACTTGAGAGCTCTCCCTTTGCATATGGGAAATCCTTCTGCTTCAGCGTTATAAAATCATTGAGAGTTGTAATGTTATAGTTTTTCATTTATAATATATAGTTTAATTGTCAGTAAATTTACTTACAAATTTATTAATGGTTGAAAAACCTGTAGATCTTATAAAATTCTCCTGATTGAAATTGCCGGATGAAATGTAAATTATAATTTTAACCAAATTTGAATTCATGAAGGTTTACAAATTTGGAGGTGCGTCGGTAAAAGATGCGACCGGGATAAAAAATCTTGGAAAGATTGTACAGGAGGAGAATTCATCCCTGGTGGTTGTGGTATCAGCATTCGGGAAAACGACAAACGCTCTGGAAAAAGTTCTCAATGCCTGGTTCGCCGGAGATGGACATCATGAGGTTCTTCTGGATGAAGTGTATAAATTACACTTATTAATTATTAATGAACTTTTTGGCAATAACTCAGAAGTCAAAGCAAAGATCGATATCTCATTTATGCATCTGAAAGATTATTTAATGAGTGCATCAAAGGGAAAGTATGATTTTGAGTATGATCAGGTTGTCTCTCATGGTGAGATATGGTCGACGTTAATTGTAGAAGCATTCCTGAGATCAACAGGATTGAATGCAAAGTGGATTGATGCAAGGGAATTACTTATTACAGACGACAGGTTCAGAGATGCAAACATTCATTGGGGCGAGAGCTCGGTGCGTATTAAGAAAGCAATAGATTTCAGCAAGAACCAAATCTTTTTAACACAGGGTTTTATTGGAGGGACTATTGCGGGGCAATCGACAACTCTTGGCAGGGAAGGATCGGACTACACAGCTGCCGTCATAGCCAATTTGCTTGATGCCGAGTGTGTTGTTATCTGGAAAGATGTTCCGGGAATTCTTAATGCTGATCCGAAATGGCGGACTGATGCTATCAGACTCTCTGAAATCTCTTACAAGGAGGCTGTTGAAATGACATTCTCAGGCGCCAAAGTAATTCATCCTAAGACAATTAAACCTCTTCATAACAAGAATATACCTTTATATGTAAAATCGTTCATCAATCCTCAGGAGAGAGGGACAATAGTAAAAGCTGATGCGAAACCTGAAAAAATTGTGCCTATTTTTATAAGAAAAGAAGACCAGGTACTTATTTCAATACTGCCAAAAGATTTTTCCTTCGCGATGGGCGATAATCTTAGCCGGGTGTTCCATTCATTTATCATAAATGGAATAAAAGTTAACCTGGTTCAGGCCAGTGCTGTCAGTATAGATGTTTGTGTGGATGATGACAGGTTAAAAGTTGACTCACTGATTAAGGATCTCGCTCAGGAGTTCAAGACAATATATAATGATGAAGCTGAGATGCTTTCAATTAGGCATTATACGAAAGAGGCAATCAATAGCATAACACTTGACCGGGAGATACTGCTTGAACAGAGAACCAGAAGAATAGTCAGGTTTGTTGTGAAAAAGCAAGATAAACCTGTCTGATCAAATCACTGTTACGGCTTACTGATCTGTATTTAATTTGAAAATAGCCTTGTATCCCACAGGAAGTCCGCTTTCCCTTTTGAATTCGTATGCGAATGAAACAGACTTTATCTTCTTGATTATCTTGTCCGTTGCAGGATTAAAATACCAGTCTTCCAGGAACTGTAGTTTTCCTACTTTAGACAGGTCTGAGCCAAATTCATTTTCTATTTTCTTCACAGCTGAAGGATCTAACGGTTTCCCCGTAAAAATATCGTAAACTGATAATTTCTTGTTATAGATGTTTTCAAACAGATAGGTGAGCATTTGTTTGCCATCATAGTTCTTTACTTTTTCCACTTCCCATGGATCGCCAAGGGAATCGGGTTTAACAATAACTTCTGTAATAATATCTTTAGCAATTACAATAAGGTCAGCACCTATTCCATCGGAAGTTTTTATTTCAGAGGTACTTGTAACTGACTTGACAGGCTCCTTCCTGGTAGTGCTGTTGCATGAAACAATAAAAATCAACATCCCCGATATAATGATCAGGTTAAAAACTGATTTTTTCATACTCTTTTTATTTTCTGTAAAACATTAGTCTCTGCCCTCGAAAGTTTTCATTAATAATACCATCATCATAAACCAGTGTCCCGTTGACAATCGTCTTTATCACCTTGCTGCTGAAAGTAGTACCTTCAAAAGGAGACCAGCCACATTTATAAAGAAGATTGTCTTTGCTGACGGTCCATGATCTGTTTGGATTAACAAGGCAGATATCTGCTTTGTATCCTTCCCGGATAAATCCTCTGTCCTTGATCCTGAATAGGATTGCAGGGTTGTGGCACATTTTTTCAACAATTCTTTCGATAGAAAACAATCCTTGTCGGCACATCTCCATCATAACGACCAATGAATGCTGAATAAGCGGGCCACCTGAAGGGGATTTGAAGTAAGTATTTGATTTTTCCTCAATTGTGTGAGGGGCATGATCGGTTGCAATAATATCAATAAGATTGTTGTTTACTCCTTTGATCAGTGCATCTCTGTCATATTTGGTTTTTATAGATGGATTCCACTTGATTAATGTTCCAAGTCTCTCGTAATCAGCTTCTTCAAACCAAAGATGATGTACACAGACTTCCCCTGTGATCCTTTTTTCATCCAGATCCAACTCATTGTCAAATAGTTTCATTTCATCAGCCGTGGAAAGATGAAGAATATGGAGTCTTGTATTGAATTCACGGGCCAGTCTTACGGCATAAGATGAAGTAATAAAGCACGCTTCCCGGTTACGTATAAGAGGATGAAATTTCATGGGGATATCTTCACCATATTTCTGTCTGTAATATTCTGTATTTGTTTTGATGGTTGGTTCATCTTCACAATGACATGCAATCAATAAACCTGATCGTGAGAAAATCTCTTTCAGAGTATTCTCATCATTAACCAGCATATTACCGGTTGAAGAACCCAGGAATAATTTTATACCGCATACCGATTCCGGATCAGTATTTAACAATTCCTTCAGATTTGTGTTTGTTCCGCCAATATAAAAAGAGTAATTTATAAGAGAATTTTCTGACCCGGTTTTATATTTTTCATTAAGAATATCAAGGGATATTGTCTGTGGAACAGTATTAGGCATATCCATAAATGATGTAACGCCTCCTGAAACAGCGGCCCTTGATTCGCTCAGGATATCTCCCTTGTGAGTGAGACCAGGTTCTCTGAAATGGACCTGATCATCAATAATTCCGGGTAATAACAACAGCCCATCAGCATTTATAACCCTTGCACCATCAGGAACTACTGACTTGTCTATTGACCCGATATCAGAAATAAGCTCTTCTTTGATCAGGACATCACCTTTGAAAGTTCTTCCTTCATTTACAATGCTTGCATTTTTTATGTAGATTGAATTCATCCGGATGAGATTTGCTATTTACCCATTCAACCGTTGCACAGTTGCACCTTTGTACCCTTATACCTATATATATAATGCTGTACTAATTCTGTTTGTAGTTTACAGACAGGCTTTTTAACTTCATTCTCAACACACCCCAGAAAGCTTCATTAAATATACCGCCCGACATTTTTGATGTTCCTAATTTTCNNNTCTTTTTTATAGCATTTGAAGCCTGCCGTAGTGTCCTTTATTCTCATTCCCGTGATAATCCTGACATATATTGAAGCAAAATATGACATCAAAACCCTTGAGAGGGGCCAGTTAACAACATTTACCCCGCTGATATATCTTGAACCGATTGCCAGATCAGCACCATCTTCATCACAAGCCTTAAAAAGTTTCAACAGATCTTTTGGATCGTGCGAGAAATCAGCGTCCATTTCAAAAATATAATCAAATCCTTTTTCAAGAGCCCATT
>PMEC01000012.1 GCA_003155705.1 Bacteroidales bacterium | reverse complement strand
CCAGATTAGGACTCTGGAATTCTGAACCCGGAATAGGGTGAAACCGGATGATATTTATGCGGCATTTTATTCCGTTTAAAATCCTGGAAAGTTCCTTAATGTGATCAGGAGTATCGTTCAGGCCTTTAAACAGAATATATTCAAAAGAGACTCTTCTCTGACTGTTGAAGTCAAACGATCTGATTGCATTAAGAACGTCTTTTACTGAGTTGGTTCTTTGAATTGGCATAAGTTCACGGCGCTCATCATCGAATGGGGAGTGAAGGCTTACAGCAAGATGACATCGGCTTTTTTCAAGAAATTCAGTAATGTCAGCGACCAGACCGACCGTGCTGACTGTAATGCGGGTTGGGCTCCATCCATAACCCCAGCCATTAGTAAGGATTTCCAGACTTTTAAGCAGTTCAGTAATATTATCGAGCGGTTCCCCCATACCCATGTAGACAATATTGGTAAGGTTGCTGAATTCCGGCAGGCTTCTGAACTGGTTAAGTATTTCATTTGATGAGAGGTTACCCTGAAATCCCTGTCTTCCGGTCATACAGAACAGGCAACCCATTTTACAACCGGCCTGTGAGGAAACGCAAATCGTAGCACGCTCATTATCAGGTATATACGCAGTTTCTATATATTTGTCATTCAGGACGTTATAAAGATATTTTTTACTCCCGTCAGAGCTTTCGGAAAAACTGACAGGAGAGGAGAGTCCGTAAATGTAATCTTCGGAAAGAAGCTCTCTGGTTTTTTTGGAAAGGTTGGTCATAGCTTCAATAGAATCGACCTCCTTTTTGTAAAGCCAGTCGGCGATCTGTTTAGCGGCAAACCCGGGTAAACTTAGACGTTTTGTTACAGCAATTAATTCACTGAGAGTCTTACCGTATAGTTTTTCTTTCTTCACGACTCACGCCTCAATCTTCCCTTCATACACAAAAGTGGCTGGTCCGCAGAGCCTTATGCCTGTCACCTTCCCTTCGCCCGGTTTCATCTCAACCGAAAGGTTGCCTCCCGGGGTTTTTACATTGATGATATTTGTGTCAAAATGTCCTGACAGAACTGAAGCGATGGCAGATGCCGTAACGCCCGTACCGCATGATAATGTTTCATCCTCAACACCTCTCTCAAATGTCCTTACAAAAATGCCATTATCTGTCAATTCGACAAAGTTAACATTGGTTCCGCCAGGCTTAAAATCGTCTGACCATCTTAATTTTTTACCTTCATTGAACACATCAAATTCATGGATATTCTTTACAAAACGAATATAGTGAGGGGAACCGGTGTTAATGAAATAGTTCCCTTTGACTTTAGTAATTGAGCCAACATCGCTCATCTGGAGTCTGATATTTTCATTTCCAATCTCTGCTTCATGTGGTCCGTCGAATGCAAAGAATCTCTGCTTCTTTCCGGCAATCCCGGTTCTTAAAGCGAAAGCGGCCGCGCATCTTCCGCCATTACCACACATAGAACCCTCGTTGCCATCGGCATTAAAGTACTTCATTTCATAATTGAATTGCTTATGCAGGGAGATAAGAATAAGACCGTCGGCACCGATGCCAAAACGGCGGTGACATAATTTGTTAATCAGAATTGTGTCGGAAGGATTAAAAATGCCTTCCCGATTGTCTATAATAATGAAATCATTGCCGGTTCCATGGTATTTGTTAAAAGGTATTTGCATCTGAGTTAAAGAGTTGTTAAATATTTCTGATATATTAAAGACCAAGCAAAAAATGCATGATCTTTGTAAAACAAAATCAAACCAAAATGGTTGTAAAGATATGAATCTTTTGATAAAGTGAATAAATGAAAAACCAGCAATAATGGAACAGATGAATCAAAATAAAAAGATCATGAAAGGAAAGTATTTATTAGGTGCCCTGTCGATGGCAGCCATAGGAGCTTTTATTGCATTATTTGTATATACCCGGCTTATTGACAAACCATCAGAAAGGGTTGGTAAAGATACAGCAAGTCTGAACATTGTTCAAGCCCAACCCATACTTACATCTTTGCAGCAGCAGGATGGGCAGGTGGATCTCACCTTTGCCGCTGAGCTGGCAGTTCATTCTGTAGTTTCTGTCAGAACCTCAACAATGGTTTCAGGTCAGTACGATAATCCCATCATGGAGTTTTTCTATGGCAGAAGTCAAAGACAACCGCGTGAAATGAAAGGTTTGGGCTCCGGGGTCATTATTTCTGAAGATGGATATATTATTACCAATAACCATGTTGTTGAAGACGCTGAAAAAATTAATATTAAGCTGAACGATAACAGGGAATTCGAAGCGCGTGTTATTGGTCGTGATCCCAGTACTGATATTGCAGTGCTCAAGATCAAGGCAGACAATCTGTCATATATGAAATATGGCGATTCTGATCAACTGAGGCTTGGTGAATGGGTTCTTGCTGTCGGGAATCCTTTTAACCTTACTTCTACGGTTACAGCCGGCATTGTGAGTGCAAAAGGAAGGAATCTTGGTCTTATTGATAATAATTACAAGATTGAATCATTTATTCAGACCGATGCTGCACTCAATCCGGGTAACAGTGGCGGAGCATTAGTTAACACAAAAGGGCTGCTTGTTGGAATTACATCCGCTATCATCACACCCAGCCAGGCTTTTGCCGGTTACTCTTTTGCCATCCCTGTAAATATCGTCAGGAAAGTTGTTGAGGATCTGAAACAATACGGTGAGGTTCAAAGAGCTTTCATCGGAATATCTAACCCTGCTGATGTTAACTCCGAACTTATAGATAAGGAAAATTTGAAACTTGACGCAGTAAAAGGTGTCTATCTGAGCAAGGTCAATGAAGGCGGGGCCGCTGCCGATGCAGGATTGAAGGAAAAAGATGTAATAGTTAAATTTAATGGTGTGAATGTCGGAACTGTCGCTGAAATGCAGGAGCAGGTCGGGAAATATCGTCCGGGAGACAAGGTTGATATTACTTATGTCAGGAATGGTAAAGAGAACACTGTATCTGCTGTTCTTAAAAATTATGATAACACCACAAAATTTGTTGCACCGGGTGAAGGAGCCGGAGTTGTATTTGGAGCCCGACTTGAATCACTTAATTCTGAGGACAAAGGGATGTACAGGATAGATTATGGACTAAAAGTTACAGAACTTAATGACGGAAGATTTAAGGATCTTGGAATCAAAAAAGGCTACATTATTCTGACCATAAATGGGAAAAAGGTAAAAGCCGCATCTGATGTGAAAGAATTTACTAACAATGGACAGAATCTTACATCTCTTGAAGGTTACCAATCAAATGGCACCTATTTCAGCTACTCATTCAGGAGATAGAGAATATTAGTATAAATAGATGTATTACAGGGAGTTTAACAAAATAAACTCCCTTCATGCAACATTAACAAATAATTTTTGTTATTACATAATAAAGGAATATCTTTGC
>PMEC01000191.1:499-6315 GCA_003155705.1 Bacteroidales bacterium | reverse complement strand
TCTTCAAGAGCCTTCTTGCAATCCATCATACCTGCCAGAGTAGTTCTCCTCAATTTTGCAACATCTGCAGCATTTATTGTAGCCATTATATTTCTTAAATTAATTCAATAATTATAATTATTCTTCAATCTCTTCTTCAGTTTCGTCAACGACGGCTTCTTCCTCATCACTATCCAGTTCGACCAGATCTTCCTCAACTTCAACCTCTTCTTCCTCTTCAACTATTGCTTCAATAATTGCGTCCGGAATTGCTTTTGTCTCGAGTTCTTTTCTGATTATTCTTTTGTCTTTCAGACCTGGTTCTTTTTCTTTTTCAATTTTTCTTTCATTAAGACCTTCTTCAATTGCAGAGCACAGAATGCCTAAAATAAGGGAGATTGANNTTGCTTACATCAACAACAAAAAGTGCAGAAGGCAGTCTCGTAAGATCAACAATGCTACCGAGGTTTTTTTCAAGTTTGGCTCTCTGCCTGGTGACCTGAAGTCTCTCGCGTTTTGACAGATTGGTGAATGTTCCGTCTACTGCCATCTTATCAATAGATGACATTTTTTTAACCGCTTTACGTATTGTAGGAAAGTTTGTAAGCATACCACCTGGCCATCTTTCAGTAACATAAGGCATGTTCACTGCCTTTACTTTTTCAGCGACAATCTCCTTTGCCTGTTTTTTGGTTGCTACAAATAATATTTTTTTACCTGACCTGGCAATGTGTTTCATTGCAGAAGCAGCCTCATCAATTTTCGCTGCTGTTTTTTCAAGGTCAATGATATGAATTCCATTACGCTCCATAAATATATAAGGAGCCATTGCAGGATTCCATTTTCTTTTCAGGTGGCCAAAGTGAACACCTGCATCCAATAATTCGTTGAAATTTGTTCTTGACATTTTTTTGTTTTTAAGTTTACATTCTTTAAAATCAATTGCAAAGTAGTCCCGCCTTGCGGGAGTCAATGCAATTTAGATACTAAACCTGCATCTATACTGACTGACCATTGATTATCTATCGTTTACTGAACTGGAATCTTTTCCGTGCTTTTGGTTGACCGGGTTTTTTCCTTTCAACCTCACGCGGGTCGCGGGTAATAAATCCGCCTGCTTTAAGGGCCGGTTTGCATTCAGCGTCGATCTTGATAAGGGCCCGTGTGATCCCCAGTCTAAGCGCTTCAGCCTGTCCTTTCGGGCCACCGCCATCGAGGTTGGCATTGATGTCATATTTGTCAGCAACATTGAGAAGATTAAGTGGCTGTGTTACAACATACTGAAGTGTTCCGGCACCAAAATATTCTTTATAATCCCTGTCATTTACAGTTATCTTACCTTTACCATCGCTTAAATATACCCTTGCAACGGCTGCTTTCCTTCTTCCAATAGCATTGATTGGTTCCATGTCTGTTACTTAATATGATTTAATTCAATTTTCTTTGGATTCTGAGCTTCGTGAGGATGAGTGTTGCCGGCATAAACATGCATGTTTTTGAAAATGGCCCGTCCAAGTCTGCTCTTTGGAAGCATACCTCTGACGGCATGTTCAACAAGAGCTATAGGATTTTTCTTCATCATTTCATCAGCCGGGGTAAACCTCTGACCTCCAGGATAACCTGTATGTCGGACNNAATTCGACCTTATCGGCATTGATAACAACTACGTTATCACCACAATCAACGTGAGGAGTAAAATTTGTCTTATGCTTCCCCCTTAGCATCATGGCTATTGTAGTTGCCAGGCGGCCAAGAATCTCGCCTTCAGCATCTATAAGTACCCACTCTTTGTTAACAGTTGCTTTATTGGCCGAAACTGTTTTGTAGCTTAAGGTGTTCACTAGTCTTTTAAGTTTTTAATTGATACACTTATACATAATGTAAAACCCCATATTTTGGGGTCTGCAAAAATACAATATATTTTTTAAAAAAAAGAATTATGGTCAGAATTTCTTAAATATATACAAGAGTATATCATTATCTGCCATCTACAGGAACATTTTTCTTCCCCGGGTTCTGAAATTTTAATTGCTGCAAATATAATATCATGTACCTTTAAAAGTACTAACAGAATAAAATTATGAGATTCTTCGCTGCGCTCAGAATGACAATCGATTAGAGAGACAGCAAGTCGGTAGGGGGAGGATGGAGGCACGGCCTCCATCCTCCCCCTACCTCATAAACATAAATGTCTGTCATTCTGAGCGAAACNNGAAGAATCTCCTTTTAATTTCATCTTTTACCCATTCAATGCTGTACCTTTAACTTAATATTAATGCTGTATGTTAGACGGACAGATTCTCCGTAAATATTATATCGGAACCTTATCGGCGACTGCTTTTTTTATGCCATTATCGGTTTGGCTTCTTACTTTTTTTATTATTGCGATGGGTTTGGTGTGGATTGCTGATGGCGGATTGAGGAGAATTGGGAATTTAAGAAAAGACAAAATATCAATCCTGATCTTTTTAGGAATATATCTTGTCTATCTGATCTGGATGATAAAGACATCTGATCTGGGTTTTGGTCTTCGCGAGTTGAAACTGAAACTTCCACTGCTGGTTTTTCCTCTGGTGATAGGTTTATCTCAACCGCTGAACAAAAAGGAGATAAAAATTATTCTCTCATTTTTTATAGCTGGAGTCGTACTATCATCGCTTATTGGAATTATTGCTTATTCTTTCGGGAAAGATATATCGGATATTGACAATCCCAGGAAGATATCACCTTTTATATCTCATATCAGGCTTGCACTTATGACTGATTTTTCAGTAGTATGTTCCGCATGGTACTATGTTACGGATACTACCAGAATAAATAGATTAATTTACCTGCTTGCAGCTATCTGGCTCACTGTGTTTCTTTTTCTCCTTCTTTCTCTGACAGGTATTATAATATTTGCAATTCTTCTAATAATTTCACTATTTCTGGTTGTCCGACAGTCAAAAAATTCCATATTAAAAATTTCATTGATATTAATTGTTGCGGCGTCATTTATTTCAACCGTATTCTTTATTTCCGGTGAGATTAAGTCTTTTTATAAAAAAGGAAGTGCTTACAGTTATCCTCTTAAAAATCAGACTGTAAACGGGAATCCTTACCAGCACTATCCTGAAAGAAAAGATATTGAAAACGGAAATCAAGTCTGGATATATCTAAATGAAGATGAGTTGAGAAAAGAGTGGAATTCACGTAGTCTGATCAAATATGACAGTAATGACTTCAGAGACCAGAANNCGATATCGATATCAGATTTATTGAGAATGGAATTACAAACATTCTTTTTACTGAGGGAAAGCCAGTTAAATCAAAGGTTTATGAGGTAATATGGCAGATTGATTATTACATAAATGGCGGAAATCCTTCAGGTCATTCAGTGACCCAAAGGATGGAATACATGAAGAAGGGATGGCATCTGTATGAAGAAAATGTTTTAACAGGAACAGGTACCGGAGATATAAAGAATGAATTTAAGAATCAATTCAGGAAAGAAAACAGCATGCTTGAGTCCAGGTTTATTTATCTTCCTCATAACCAGTTTCTTACATTCTTGATTTCATTCGGTATAATAGGATTCATTATTATCTCCTGTTCCATTCTTATTCCGGCAGTAATGAAGAAGGTCTTCAGGAGTTTCCTGTTTAATTGTTTTTTTATTATAATTCTCTTATCACTATTTGGAGAAGATACTCTGGAAACTCACCCCGGTGTAAGTTTCTTTGCTTATTTTTATTCGCTTTTTGTTTTTGGCAATATTATTTATGAACTTTAAAAGAGATGATGGGAGATAAAGATTTTCTGATAAGGGCTATTCGTCTTGCGGAAGATGGAATAAAAGAAGGAGGTGGTCCGTTTGGTGCAATCATTGTCCTAAACGGGGAAATCATTTCAGAGGCAACAAATAAGGTTGTCCATTCAAATGATCCCACCGCACATGCTGAAATACTTGCAATCAGGCAGGCATCAAAAGTCCTGGCCACTCACTGCCTGAGCAATTGTGTATTATATACTTCATGTGAACCATGTCCGATGTGTCTTGGCGCAATTTACTGGTCGGGTATTAAGACGGTATACTTTGCCGCTGACCGTCAGGATGCTGAGACAGCTGGATTCAGCGATAAGTATATTTATGATGAAATCAGCCTTTCCCATGAAAAAAGGCATATTTTATTTAAGCGGTTATCAGATGTCGACGGAATTGAGGTATTCCGGATCTGGGACAGATTCGAAAATAAAATACGCTACTGATTTTATGAACTTTGGTTCAAGACTTACAAATGACTTTTATCTCCGGGATGTACTTAATGTTGCTCCTGAACTGATTGGTAAAGAAATTGTTGTAAGGTCTGAGAATGATTCCTGTAAACGATTTGCCATAACCGAGGTGGAAGCATACAGGGGCAATGAAGACAAGGCATGCCATGCGAGCAAAGGAAGGACTAAACGAACCGAGATAATGTTCTGCGAAGGTGGGAAAATCTATGTTTACTTTGTTTATGGGATGTACTGGATGCTCAATGTTGTTACAGCTGAAAAAGATAACCCCCAGGCTGTTCTGATAAGAGGAGTCGTGGGCTTTAGAGGTCCGGGCATATTGACAAGAGAAATTGGCATTAACGGATCATATTATGGTGAGGACCTGACTCAATCGCACAGAATCTGGATCGAAGATGCTGGCATGAACCCTCCTGTCAAAACCGGGAAAAGAATCGGGATTGATTATGCCGGTGAACCATGGAAGAATAAACCATGGCGGTTTTATGTCTGAACACATGACCCCGACAAATGTTTTACCCCTTTCAATGAACTGAAAATCACCTTCATGTTAAAATGATGTTAAAAGGAATCCCAATAATGACTGTTTAATATTTTTTTGCGTTCTTTGCTCCAGACAAAATCTAATTTACATTTTTTATGAATGGAATCTACGGGAAATACCGTCTCTGGAATAATATAACCGGATGGGCCATTTTTGTTGTTTCAACAATTGTATATCTTCTTNNCCTCTTTTTCTTATGATGAACCGGGTTGCCACACTCTTTGCAGGAGGTGATACCTCTAAAGTTGCAGTTTCGGTCAACACACTGACAGCAATATGCAGCGGTCTGGCTATTATGATATTATTCTGGACAATTACTCATCTGGTCAGGAAGGTGTTTGTTAAAGAAAATAGTATTGATGACAAGTACATCCTGCCAATNNGGACTTGTGTTCTGGGGAATGCTTAAATGGGAGGATGAGGCAGATAAACCATATGCCGGACGTTGGATAATACTTATAATGTATATAATGGGACTTGGAATAGGAATCCATCGTCTGAATCTTCTTATATTACCTGTAGCAGTATTTGTTTATTACTTCAGGATGTATGAAGTAACAACAAAAGGGATTATTAAAACTCTGATTGTTTCAGTTGTTATGCTCTGGATTATGGTATTTGTTCTGATGCCTGGAATCCCTACAGCTGCCGGGTGGTTTGAGCTGCTTTTTGTTAACGGGATAGGTTTACCCTATAATTCGGGACTCTATTTTTATCTGATCCTGATTATTGCAGGTTTGGTTTTTGGGATAATATATTCCCTGAAAAAACAAAAAGTTATTCTGAATTATGTTCTTACATCACTGGCTGTTATAATGATCGGATATTCTTCCTATGCGATGATCATGATAAGGTCCTCGGCTAAACCTCCTATGAATCAGAATGACCCTTCAAATGTATTTTCGCTTGTCTATTATATCAATATGGAGCAATATGGTTCATCTCCGAAACTTTTTGGAAATTATTACAGTTCTCCTATTGTTGATGTGAAACAGGTTATTGCAGGTTATAATCAGGT
>PMEC01000191.1:0-485 GCA_003155705.1 Bacteroidales bacterium | reverse complement strand
TGAGATACTTTTTCAGATATCAGGTTGGATTCATGTACTGGAGGTATTTTATGTGGAACTTTGCCGGCAGGCAGAATGATATTCAGGGTAATGGTAATCCCATGCAGGGGAACTGGATCAGCGGGATAAAATTCGTAGATGAAGCACGGCTCGGAAGTCTGGATAAACTGCCCGTGGATCTTAAAACAAACCCCGGGAAAAATACCTATTACTTTCTACCTTTGATAATCGGACTTGCAGGAATGTACTGGCATTATAAAAAGAATAAAAACGGTTTCTGGCTCGTTTTTGCATTCTTCTTTATGACCGGCCTGGCAATAATTCTATTTCTTAATCAATATCCTAACCAGCCAAGAGAACGTGACTATGCCTATGCAGGTTCATTTTATGCATTTGCAATCTGGATCGGAATCGGGTTTATGTTCCTATACGAGAAGCTCCTGAAGCTCCTGGGGAGCAAAGGTTCTGCCGCAGTAACTTTATTA
>PMEC01000242.1 GCA_003155705.1 Bacteroidales bacterium | reverse complement strand
TAATAAATGTGTATAAAGAGTAGCCAGGAGAGAAGGGGGGAAAACAACACAATCTCTCACTTAAGTCCCTCTCCCCTGGGAGAGGGATTTAGGGTGAGGTTTCTCTCCTCTATCAACCTCACCAGTTCGTCAGCAGCAATTTTCTCGGGAATATTTTTAAGTACAGGTATTGTCCCTTTATAGATATGCACTTTACCGGCAGCTGCCCCGACATAACCCCAGTCAGCTCCGGCCATCTCCCCGGGTCCGTTTACAATGCAACCCATTACTGCGATCTTTAACCCTTTGAGATGTCCGGTTTTCTCTTTTACTTTTTTAACCGCTTCCTGAAGGTTGAATTTTGTCCTGCCACATGTAGGGCAGGAGAGAAATATAGTTCTTGTGATCCTTGCCTCTGTACACTGGAGAATTGAAAAGCAAAGGGTATTAGTCTCTTTTAACCCGATTGTGCCTTTATTAGCTATAGAAATACCTGCAATTTCTTTATCAATAATATAGCGGCCGAGGAGCGAGGCAGCTTTTACCTGAAGCTCTTCAAGATTATTTTCAGTGAAGACTGGATTAAGGATGATATTGAAATTCAGATTATTTTCTTCAAGGGCATTCATGAATATATTAAAGGCATATCTCTCTTTTTCAGGATTGAAAGTAAAAACAATGATGGAAATTTTATTATCAACCCTTTTTAACAGCTCAATATCAAAATGCGACCCGGTAAGAACCAGATTCAGTTCCTCATGCCTTATATTGTTTTCTACATATGTTTCCGGCGAAAAAAGCGGATATACTCTTTCTTTATTCTTATTTGTCAGCCATATTCTAAAAGGTACGACAAGTGAAACCTGCTCCGGGATCACTTCCGGGCAGTCTCTTGTAATTATCAGATCAGCAGCGCCATCGCTCCTTACTAATGATCCCGATTCCTTGTCTTTTGAATAACCTGCATCTATATATGCTTCCATATTCAATACAGCATATGATGTCATATTTGCTATTACCAGTGGACCTTTTATATCTTTCAGGAAAGCAGGCTTTTCCTGAGGTGATTTATATGATACCGGTTTTTCAGGCGAAAATGTCATTCCCCTGGGATAATATTCAACAAGCTTTTTGGCTACCGGGATCTCGTTTTCAGGATCTTCCGACAGCGAGACACGGATTGTATCGCCGATACCATTTGAAAGAAGAGCG
This sequence comes from Bacteroidales bacterium, assembly GCA_003155705.1. Taxonomy (GTDB): domain Bacteria; phylum Bacteroidota; class Bacteroidia; order Bacteroidales; family VadinHA17; genus LD21. The sequence goes on along the minus strand of PMEC01000242.1, from coordinate 2,201 downwards.
CCTATTCCTGCAGCTGACCTCACTCTGCCATCTTCACCTTCACCGGCTTCAGTGACACCGAGATGGAGTGGATAATAAAAACCCTCNNGAGGACTTCATTGAAAGGACAAGATTATGGAAATTTTCGGCATTAAAGACCCTGATAAACTCCATCGCCGAGACTGCCATGCCTGCAGGGGTGTTTCCGTATCTTGTCATTATCCTGTCAGATAATGAGCCATGATTAACACCAACCCGTATAGCTGTTTTAAAAGTATGGCATATATTTATAAGAGGTAACAACCGTGAATGAATCCTTTCAAGCTCCAGGTTATATTCTTTTTCGCTGAGATTGTTCTTTACAAAAGAGGCTCTTTTATCAGTATAATTACCCGGATTTATCCGAACCTTTTCCACAATAGCAGCTGCTGCCTCAGCAGCTTCCGGGTTGAAATGAATATCGGCTATTAGTGGGGTATCGAATCCTGCTCTGTGTAGCCCCTTTTTGATATTTGCCAGGTTTTGAGCTTCACGGATTCCCTGTGCTGTAAGTCTGACAAAATCCGCACCGGCTTCGATGATCCTGATACATTGTGCCACAGATGCTTTAGTATCAAGAGTATCTGTATTTGTCATCGACTGGATACGGATAGGATTATCACCTCCGAGTGCTGTAGAGCCAATAAGGACAACAGAGGATTTATATTTGGGATAATTATTTGGCATTTTCAGTTTTTTTCATCCCCCCGTGGGGGGATCATAGGGGGTCACCCCCTTTCCCAATCCGCCCCGTCTTTCCTGTCTTTAATGGTGATTCCCAGCTTGTTCAGCTCTTCCCTGATTCTATCAGAAGCAGGCCAGTCCTTCCTGTTTTTAGCATCCAGCCTCATATTGAGGATCATTTTAATCAGATCCCCTGTCAGTTTCTCATCACTTTTCCCTGCTGTCTCATCCTTAAGCCCCAGAATATCAATAACAAACGTATTAAAAAGGTTTTTTAATGCCAGTATATCAGAGTCACTAAGCTTCTCAATCCCTTCATTGACAGAGTTAATATATTTCACTCCTTCAAAGAGATGAGATAACAGAATTGGACTGTTAAGGTCATCATTGATTGCTTCATAACATTTCTCTTTCAGCTGGATTATATCAATCGAAGAAATTACTGAAGGCTTTAGTTTATTGAGTGTCTCCATTGCTTTCATCAGCCGGTTTAGTCCTTTTTCTGCAGCCTGAAGCGCTTCATTCGAGAAATCCAAAGTACTCCGATAATGTGCCTGAAGTATAAAAAACCTGATTGTCATCGGACTATAAGCCTGTTCTAAAAGTTTATGATTTCCACTAAAGAGTTCATCGAGGGTGATGAAATTTCCCAGTGATCTTGCCATCTTCTGACCGTTGATGGTGATCATATTGTTATGGATCCAGTAACGGACAGATTCTTTTCCCAGAGCTGCAGTGGATTGCGCAATCTCACATTCATGATGAGGGAATTGGAGGTCCATTCCACCACCATGAATGTCAAAAACATCTCCAAGATATTTTATGCTCATTACCGAGCACTCAAGATGCCAGCCCGGAAAACCGGAGCTCCATGGTGAAGGCCAGTTCATAAGATGCTCAGGAGAAGCCTTTTTCCAGAGGGCAAAATCAAAGGGATTTCTTTTTTCATCCTGCCCTTCAAGAGTACGGGTGTTTGCCATAAGTTCTTCCAGAATCCGGCCCGAAAGCTTACCGTATTTATATTTTGCATTGTATTTGACCACATCAAAATAGACCGATCCGTTTACTTCATAAGCATAACCCTTTTCAAGCAAAGTTTTGATAAATTCCTGCTGTTCTATTATATGCCCGCTTGCCCTGGGCTCTATTGATGGCTGAAGAGTATTAAGCTGATCCATGTTCCTGTGGAAGGTATTCATGTATTTTTGCACGACCTCCATCGGCTCAATATGTTCCTGTCGGGCTTTCTTTTCAATCCTGTCTTCTCCCTGCTCAGTATTTTCATCTTCAAGATGACCGACATCGGTTATATTCCTGACATAACGGACTTTATATCCGAGATGCATCAGATAACGATAGAGGAGATCAAATATGATTGCCGGCCTGGCATGACCCAGATGAGCATTACTGTAAACAGTGGGGCCGCAGACGTACATCCCGACAAATGGCGGATGCAATGGTTTGAACTCCTCTTTGCTCCGTGACAGGCTATTGTAAAT
>PMEC01000153.1 GCA_003155705.1 Bacteroidales bacterium | reverse complement strand
GGAACCATGAACATGATAAAGGACGCTAATCCTGCCGACAAAACTGAGTTTCCCGATATGCCGTCAAAACAGACTGTTGAACTTAGGTCGCCGGACGGTTCGGCAGATATATATAAACTTTTTGCCGGATTGGTAATTGCTGTAGAACACGGACTTGAGATGGAGAATGCTCTCGAAAATGCAGGTAAGCTCTACGTTGATTATAATGTTTTTAAAAACAATGATAAAGCTTACAGGAAAAAGCTTGAATCTCTTCCTGCTTCATGCTGGGAATCAGCAGAATGCCTTCTTTCACAGCGAAAATTCTTTGAAAGGGATGGCGTTTTTCCTGCCGGTGTTATTGATAATGTAGCAGCAAAACTGAAGGCATATAATGATAAAGGTCTGAGCGAAAAACTGTTCAATAAAAATGATGAGATCATTAAGCTTGTCAATGAGTATCTTCATTGTAGCTGATCAGGTTACCATCATCTGAACCGCCTGCAATCGCAGCTTTTATACTCATATTAAGTTCAAAGCCGATAAGAAGTGCTATAGAGTTAAGATATAGCCACATTAGTATTACAATCAGTGTACCAATTGACCCGTACAGTTTATTATACTGTCCGAAGTTATTTACATATGCTGAAAATCCCAGGGAAGTCAGGATGAAGAGAATTGTAGCCAGGATAGATCCGGGTGAAATAAATCTGAAATCAGATCTTTTAGCAGGTGCAAGCCAGTAAAGAAATGAAATTGCCAGGAACAAAAGCAAAATTATTACGATCCATTTTAATACTCTGATAAGATAAAATCTAAGGCTTCTTTTAACGATGTGCCATTCTATGAGCCGTGCAATTGCTATTTTACCATAGATAAGAAGGAAGCCTGCAGTTGCAATCATCAGTATAATAATCAGAAGTAAGACAACAGAAATTTTTCTCTGATGGACCCATGACCTTGATTGAAAATTATGAGCAGAAACAACAAAGGAATGGATAAGTGCATGAATACCATTAGTCGAAAAAACTACTGTTGCAATGAACATGAAGAGCAAAAGCCCGCCACTTTTCCTGGTGATAACATCAACTATTGTCGATTCAAGAAAAGAATATGCTTTTGATGGGATTATGCTTTCAAAAAGCCTGATCAACTCCTGCTGAAAATTGGGAATCGGGATAAAGGGGATAAGGGTAAAAAGAAAGATTGAAGCAGGCAGAAGTGCGAGTAGAAAGTTAAAAGCAATTGATGATGCCCTTGTAACCAACACTCCTTTGCTAAAGCCCTGAACAATAAAATTAAAGACATTACTTAATGTAGCACCTTCAAAACCGGGAAGCACGATTCTCTTTATATTATCTTTTTTATGAAAGGGAATATAATTCTTCATAAATCAGATTCCAGAAGCCTTAAGACTCATGTCCAGACTTTTAATATGATGTGTTAAAGCTCCGACTGAAATATAGTCGACTCCGCATTCAGCATAAGACCTTACCGTTTCAAGGGTTATGCCACCGGACGATTCTGTTTCAAATCGCCCGGCAATCATTTTCACTGCAGTTTTTGTCCCTTCAAGGCTAAAGTTATCAAGCATGATACGATCTATTCCACCACATGCAAGTATTTTTTCAATATCCTTTAAGTTCCTTGCTTCAATCTCAATCTTCAGCTTCTTATTCTTTCTTTTCAGGTATTCCAGGGTTCTCACAATTGCAGGTCTGATCCCTCCGGCGTAGTCTATATGATTGTCCTTGAGCATTATCATATCAAATAAGCCTATCCTGTGGTTTTCTCCTCCTCCTATCCTTACAGCTTCTTTATCAGCAAACCTCATCCCGGGAGTGGTTTTCCTGGTATCAAGAATTTTTGCATGAAGGCCTTGAATACGATCAACATATTCTCTGGTACTGGTTGCTATTCCACTCATTCTCTGCATTATATTAAGAACCAGTCGTTCCGATCTGAGAATGGATTGCTGGTTTCCTGATACAATAAAAGCTACATCTCCTGGAACAATTTTAGCTCCATCTTTAATAAAGATTTCAATTTTCAGCTGGTTATCGACAACAGAAAAAACCTGTTCAGCAATTCTTACGCCTGCAAGTATGCCACTCTCTTTGATAAGGAGTTTTGCCTTACCTGATGCATTTTCAGGGATGCAGGCAAGGGAGGAATGATCCCCTTCACCGATATCTTCCTCAAGGCAGTTTAAAATGAATTCGCGCAGAATTCTATTTTCCATTATCGGCTTCAATACTAATCTTATGGATAAGGAGCTCCTGGTCGACCTTCTTCAAAAGAAAATAAACCCGGAATTCGCCTTTCTCTGTTTTCAGGTTACCAATAGCATACTCCGCATCATTTATTCCTCCATGATGACGGATTACAAAATCTCTGGTTTTATATTCAGCGAAGAAGTCCTTAAGGATCGTTTCAGCGACATTTTTCTTGTAAAAGTCTTCTTTGTCGAGCAGAAGAAGTTCAACCGTCGAATTTAGGTACTTTGACAATTCAGAAGCATTTCCGGCTTTTAAAGCCAAAGATATGCCTTCCGGTATCTTTGTCTGATCCTGTGCCTGCAAAGATATCAGACTCAGCAGAAGAACGGCGACACATAATTGACTTCTCATTCTCATGTCTATCGTTTTGTATATTAACTGTTCCGGAAAATACAATTACTACAAATTTAATCAAAATAACAAAAGAAAAGCCTGAAATCGCTTACATAATTAGAATCCGTGGCTTTTGAAACAGGACGGCACAAATTTGCACCTGGGAGAATAGCCAAAAATTATCTCTTTTTCGACTGTCCTAAAATAAACAAAGCCAATAAAGGTTTCCGGAAATTCATATTTATTATTACTATTTTTGTAAGAAGGAGAGGTATATTTAAAACGACCCTAATTCGCACAGAGCAAATGAAAACTGTTTTGTTACAAATAGGAAAAACCAGTGAAAAATATATCAGCGAAGGAGTAGATGAGTTTTCGGGACGTATTCGTAAATACACAGGATTTGAGATAATTACAATCCCCGATCTTAAGTTCACCAGGAATATGCCAGTCGCTGAACAAAAATTAAAAGAGGGCGAAAAAATATGCAAATTGTTGAATCCTGACGATTATGTAGTCTTGCTTGATGAAAAAGGGAAGGAGTTCACCACAATCGAATTTTCACAACAGATCAGAAAAATATTCATGCTGGTCAGGAAGAGAGTCGTTTTTATTATTGGCGGACCATATGGCTTTTCGGCTGAAATTTATAACAGGGCTGACCTGCAGTTGTCAATGTCAAGAATGACTTTTTCACATCAGCTGGTACGATTATTGTTTGCTGAACAGTTGTATAGGGTACTTACAGTCATTAAGGGTGATCCGTATCATCATGAATAAGATGTAAAATATTTATAATGAGGAATAAACGATATAGACTTTTCCTGGTTCTGTTTACTTCCGTGGCAATTCTGCTGGCTATGATAGCTGAATCGGTTTATTTCAGCGATTTTGAATTTAAACTCAGAACCAGGAAATTCAACAAGATACTTTCCGAAAAGGAGACTATAATCGAGAACTGCCTGAAGAGTCTCAGACAGGATGTAAGTCCGGCTGCAAAAGAAGATTTGTTCTCAGTCATTGAAAACCAGGGAACACTGCTGGAATATGTTGATAATAAACTTTTTCACTGGTCGGATAATAGCTTTGATGTTCCGCGAAATTATGATGATTCTCTCTTCACCAAACCACTTGTTTTTATTCAGAATGGTTGGTTTATGAGCAAGATGGTCAAGGTTGGTAATGAAAAAATAATAGCTCTGCTGCGTTTAAGATTTGACTATGGGTTTGAAAATGATCTTGTAAAAAACGGATTTGTAAAAGATTTTGGCGTTCCTCAAAACACAGGTTTCAGTCTGGATAAAAGTATTTCGGAGTTTAAAATTCTTGATAAAGAAGGAAAATGGCTTTTCTCTCTGGTTTATCCTAAGGGAAGGAAAGGATCGTATTTCATTGCGGTGCCTATAATTCTATGGTCCATCGCATTCGTTCTGTTTCTGATTCTGATACTTGAACTGGTTGCTTATTTCAGCTCCGGAGGGAAGAGTTTATACGCGGTTTCATTGAGTCTTCCGGTTCTTTTCATCTTATATTGGCTTGTTCTTGTTTCCGGGAAACCTGCGGTTTTTCAGGTAACTGAACTTTTTTCTCCCTATCGGTTTACTCTTAATGGCTTTATCCCTTCGCTGGGACATCTTTTTCTTTTAAGCATCCTGATTTCAGTTTTCGCTGACATTTTTTACAGATATTTCCCACTTAAAGATTTTTCAGGTGGCCTCCATCGCAGGGAATATCTCATTCTTACTATCCTTCTTGTTATCAGTATCTTATTGTTAATTATATTTAATTATATTTTCCGGCAACTTATATCAGGTTCAAATATCAGCTTCGAGCCTTATAAGGTCCTTAATCTTTCGGTTTACAGCCTGATCGGGTTCTGCTCGGTTATATTATTTCTTATGCTTCCGGTATTATACCTGCTAAAGGTTGTGGCAATATGTCAGAAACTTGGTTCTCTGACGATAGCTATTTCTGTCCTGACATCTTCACTTCTTTTTGTACTTTTCTGGTTTTTAAAGTTTAGCAATATTCCGGTTCTTGCGCTCTTCTGGCTTGTTTTGGTTGCTGCAATATTGTACGGATTCAGAAGAAAATCAGGCAAATTCAACATGACAGTAATATTTTCCGTTCTCTTTGGCTTTTTTTCACTTTATTATTTATTAATTCTGTCAGAGAAAAAGAACGTTGAAAATGTTAAAATTCTGGCCGTTTCATATTCCAGTGAAAATGATCCGGAAGCAGAGCAACTTCTTTTGGATATATGGCCGGCTTTATCTTCAGATACAACAATAAAATCAATGTTGAGTAAAAAGTTGACCGGACTGGAACTGAATGACAAAATCTGGGCATATCTGCACGCGACCTATTTCGGAGGATACTGGGATAATTTTAAGTTGTACATTGTGACATGCGATAATAATTCTCCCCTGGGGATAGGTTCTGAAAACAAAACAGTTGAAAGCTGCTTTGATTTTTTTAATGAACGTATCAGGAAAAATGGGCATAAACTTTCAGGAACAGATTTCTATTTTCTTGAAAATCAGGGAGGAAGATCTTATTACGAGGGGAGACTTTTTTTCAAGCTGCCCGACAAAATTACAAATGGTCTGTTTATCGAACTTAATAGTGATGTAGATGCATTCCAGCCGGGATACTCAGAACTGCTGCTCGATAAAAACTATCAGGGATATGCAAAACTGAAAGATTATTCTTTTGCAAAATATATTAATGGCAATCTTGTTGTCAGTACCGGAGATTTTCCATATGATAAGACAGATGCGGAATATGTTGACAAGGATTCCGATTACAGGATATTTAACAGGGAGGGTTTCAAACATATACTTTATAAAAACGGCAATATTACTATTGTAGTAAGCAGACAGGAAATTGCACTGGTCGATATTCTAATCTCTTTTGCCTATACGTTTGCCTTCATACTCCTGATTTCCAATCTTTTACTTGTTATTATGAAGAGGCCGGATTTTAAGACTCTGTTAAGCTTTAACTTCAGGCAAAAACTTCAGGTTGCATTCATAGCCATACTTTTACTTTCATTTATTGCTATTGGTATTGTAGTGGCATTTTTCAGTATCAGNNAACTCCTCTCTCGAAGAGCTGCTTATCAAGTTGTCGAATGTATTTAATACCGATATTAATCTTTATGATAAAAACGGATTCCTGATAGCTTCCTCGAGACGAGAAGTCTTTAACCGGGACCTGATCAGTCAAAGGTTGAATATGACGGCATTCATTAATCTCAAAGATCTCACAAAAAGCGAATTTATCCAAAGTGAAAAAATTGGATCTTTGAAATATATTTCGGCATATGTTCCATTTTATAATAGTGAAAATCAACTTCTTGCATATCTTAACCTCCCGTATTTCAGGATGCAGAGTGTACTGGCGCGTGAGATATCAAACCTGATAGTTGCCATTATGAACTTTACCCTGCTTCTGATTGTAATTACCATGAGTATTGCCGTGATTATAAGCAGCAGACTGACTTCTCCGCTCAGGATGCTTAGCTCAGGTCTGGCTTCTTTTGAGCTGGGCAAGAAGAGTGAACACCTTTCTTATACCGGTCACGACGAAATTGGTGAAATGGTAAAGCAGTTTAACAGAATGGTTGATGAAATTGAAGAGAGTGC
>PMEC01000121.1 GCA_003155705.1 Bacteroidales bacterium | reverse complement strand
GGAAAAATCCCAGTAATTATCATAAGCCTCGTAAAGGAAATACAGGCGGTTCAGCCCTTTTACCCAGCCAACACGGACTTTCACATTAAGATTGTTTGTATCAAGCGTAGCATGTTTTTTTTCATCATCCTTTAGCTGGTCGTTACCGATAATATATTCTTTCGGGACCATTGCCCAGTCATCGGTATTGCCGTCTATTCTTGGTATCTTGTCAGGAGGGAATTGAAAAATTTTAAACGTGCTGTCAATCTGAGCATTGACTGAGATTGAAAAACCAGGTTGAAACAGTAATAGAGCGATCGCAAATAATTTCAAACCAAGAAAGTATTCGTGGTCAGTTTTGGCAAAATATCTTTGATTCATATTATATTTCTTTTAAAAAAGAGGAACGAAATAATCTTGTCCGTAATGTGAAGGTATCAAATTTATAAAAAATGTGCATACTCTTATGACTATCTGGAGTCTTAAATACAAACTTATTGATTTTCTTCGATTACCCCGGCCCCAAGGGGAGCGAAGAAAATCAATTTACTCCCCCTTCCGCTCCTTGCCTAAAAAATTGTTTGTCATTCTGAGCAAAGCGAAGAATCTCATTATTTTACTCGTACTATAATCATTTAAATTTATCAGCATTGGATTCCGAATGTTAAATAATGTTACAATTCCTGTGGACTTCAAATTATTTACGCTTCATTTCTTATCTTCTGGATTCTTTTTACAAAATTGCATAGAAATTTAAACCTAACCTTTCTTCCTTATGAAAACTGCTATTTTATTCTTAATGTTAATGTTTTTGGTTCTTCCGGTAACCGCCCAGAAGACTGAAATATATTATTTATCAGGATTGGATAAAGATCACACAGTTCAGTGGGATTTTTTCTGCACAAAAGGACACAACAGCGGCAAATGGACTAAAATTTCTGTTCCTTCAAACTGGGAATTGCAGGGCTTCGGTACTTATAATTACGGGCACGACAGGCAGCCTGCCGATGAAAAAGGTTTATACAGGTACGAATTCAGGCTCCCCAGTTCCTTCAGGAACAAAAGTATCTATATCGTTTTCGAAGGATCGATGACCGATACCGAGGTTAAAATCAATGGTAAACCAGCCGGACCAGTTCACCAGGGCGCTTTCTACAGGTTCAAATACGATATTACCTCCCTTATAAAAACAGGGTCTAAGAACCTGCTGGAAGTCAGTGTAAGCAAAGTATCAGCCGATGAGCATGTTAATAATGCTGAGCGTCACTCCGATTTCTGGGTTTTCGGAGGTATCTTCCGGCCTGTTTATCTTGAGGCGGTCCCGGACGAGTTTATAGATCATTATGCTATTGATGCCAGAGCTGACGGAAGCATATCGGCAGATATTTATCTTAATAAGAATACCAATGCAAAAACTGCAGAAGCACAGGTTCAGACGATTGATGGCAAACCTTTTGGCAACTCTTTCCAGGTGTCGTTTCCGTCCGGAGAGACACATGCCGTTCTTAAAGGCTCACTGCAGGGACCAAAGTTATGGAACCCTGAATCGCCGAATCTGTACCAGCTTGTTATAGATCTTAAAGAGGGTCAGACTATGAAACACCAGGTTGTCCAGCGGTTTGGCTTCAGGACAATTGATGTTAAAGAACATGACNNAGGATGAGTCATTATCCTCCGGATCAGCATTTCCTTGATGTTTGTGATTCTCTTGGCCTGTTTGTACTTGATGAGCTTGCAGGCTGGCAGAATTTCTATGATACTGAGGTCGGTAAAAAGCTTGTTAAAGAGATGGTTATCAGGGATGTCAACCATCCGTGTATTGTCCTCTGGGACAATGGTAATGAAGGAGGATTCAATCCTGACCTGAGAGATGAATTTGATAAATACGACCCTCAGGGACGCAAAGTGATTGAACCATGGCATACTCTTAATGGGATGAATACCAAGCATTATATTCCATATAATTACGGGACCGAATCATTTTTTAACGGCAGTGATATTTTCTTCCCGACAGAATTTCTACATGGTCTTTATGATGGAGGACATGGAGCCGGGCTGGATGATTACTGGAACCTTATGCTTTCAAACCCTCTTTCCGCAGGTGGATTCTTATGGGTATTTGCTGACGAAGGAGTAGTACGAACAGATAAAAAGGACTCGATAGACACCAACGGGAACAATGCTCCTGATGGAATACTTGGTCCATACAGGGAAAAAGAGGGCAGCTATTATACCATTAAGGAAATCTGGTCTCCCGTGTTCATTGAGAGTAAGATCATTACCCCGCAGTTCGACGGCAGGCTGAAAATGGAGAACAGGTTCTTTTATACTTCCCTAAAGCAGTGCAGGTTCAGCTATGATCTGGTAAAATTTTCTGATTCATTCCCGGTTAAGGAAGTGAGCAGGGTGACAAACAGTCTGACAGCACCGGCCCTGAACCCGGGCGACCGAAGCTGGCTGGATCTTAAACTTCCGGCCAACTGGAAAGATTATGATGCAATGTATCTTACGGCAGTGGATCCTTTTGGCAGACAGATAAATACATGGTCATGGAATATAACATCACCAGGAGCGATTGCCAAAAGAGTGGTTAAAGTCGGAACCGACAAGGCTACCGGGAAAGAAGATGGAGATTTTATAATAATGTCATCCGGAAAAAATCAGGTTACAATAAGCAAAAAGACAGGAATGCTGACCGAGGTAAAAAGTGACGGAACCGTTGTACCCTTTAATAACGGACCGGTATTTGTCG
>PMEC01000162.1:8809-24438 GCA_003155705.1 Bacteroidales bacterium | reverse complement strand
TGTTTGCGATGGGACTTGCAATATCTCTCTGGTCAGAGTATGGTCATAACAATGTGCTGAATGTTTCGGGTAACATGGAAGGAAAGGAAACCCGCTTCGGAGTGATGAACAGTGTCCTGTGGTCCGTAACGACAACGGTTACATCTAATGGTTCCGTTAATGCCATGCATGACAGCTTATCTCCATTATCAGGGATGATTGCCATGTTCAACCTGATGCTTGGTGAAATCATTTTTGGAGGGGTAGGCTCCGGATTATATGGAATAATAATTTTTATCATTCTTACCGTTTTTATTGCAGGCCTCATGGTTGGCAGAACACCTGAATACCTGGGTAAGAAAGTGGAAGCCTTTGAGATGAAAATGGTCATTATTGCAATCTTAGCTCCAAGTATCGTCATCAAATTATTTTCAGCAATTGCCTGTTCGGTACCTGCAGGGCTAGCGGGTCTCAATAATGCCGGGCCACATGGGCTTTCTGAAATACTTTATGCTTTCAGTTCGGCTGCCGGAAACAATGGAAGCGCTTTTGCAGGCCTTAACGCAAACACTGTTTTTTACGATCTGATGATTGGATTTGGTATGCTTATAGGACGTTTTGGAATAATCGTACCGGTAATGGCCGTCGCAGGAAGTATGGCAAAGAAAAAGATCACCCCGGTTTCATCAGGTACTTTTAATACAGATAACTGGTTATTCGTATTGTTATTGATCGGCATAATTCTTATTGTCGGGGGGTTGACCTTTTTTCCTCCACTGGCATTGGGCCCTATTGTTGAACATTTCTTAATGAACCTGGGTGTTACCTTTTAAATTCTAAAATTAATACAATGGAAAAACGAAATATAAGTCGCCTGTTTACCAGGGAAATTGCTGTACAGGCTTTAAAAGATTCCTTTATTAAACTAAACCCTTCAGCGCTGGTCAAGAATCCTGTAATCTTCATTGTAGCAATTGGTGCAGTGATGACTACGGTCGTGGTAATTCTGGATATCAATGCAGGACATTTTTCATCCTTCAATTTTCAGATTACAGTTTGGTTATGGTTTACAGTCTTGTTTGCCAACTTTGCAGAAGCAGTTGCTGAAGGACGTGGTAAGGCGCAGGCAGATAGTTTGCGTAAAAGCCGTACCCAGACAAAAGCCCGTAAACTGGTTCATAATAAGGAAGAAATTGTATCTGCAACTGACCTGCGAAAAGGAGATATAGTCATTTGTGAAGCAGGAGATATTGTACCTGCTGACGGAGACGTGATCGAAGGAATTGCCAGCGTCGATGAATCTGCAATTACAGGAGAGTCAGCTCCTGTAATCCGTGAAAGTGGAGGTGATCGCTGTGCAGTTACCGGGGGTACCAGGGTAATCAGTGACCGTATTACCATTAAGGTTACATCTGAACCAGGAAATACATTTCTGGACCGTATGATTGCTTTGGTAGAAGGAGCAAAACGTCAGAAAACACCGAACGAAATTGCATTGATCATCCTGTTATCAGGTCTTACCTTTATATTTTTGCTGGTAGTTGTTTCTTTGCCGGCATATTTTGGTTATAGCCTGAAAGCCTCAGGAGTATCCGCAAATCACAACCTTACTTTGCCCGTTTTGATATCACTGCTTGTTTGTCTTATTCCGACAACTATAGGAGGTTTGCTTAGTGCAATTGGCATAAGCGGAATGGACAGGCTATTACGCAAAAATGTCATTGCGACAAGTGGTAAAGCAATAGAAGCAGCCGGCGATACCGACGTATTACTGCTTGATAAAACAGGAACAATTACATTAGGGAATCGCATGGCTACCGAATTTATTCCTGCCGAAGGTTTTACGAAAGAGCAACTGGCTGATGCAGCCCAATTAGCATCGCTTGCTGATGAAACACCCGAAGGTCGTTCGATAGTCATATTGGCCAAGGAGCAGTTTAATATCCGGGGTAGGGAAATGGAGCCTTTAGATACTGTATTTATCCCCTTTACCGCACAAACCAGGATGAGTGGTATCGATTTAAGAAAACCTGGTGGTCAATTAAGAAGCATCCGGAAAGGTGCTGCTAACACGATCAGGAATTTCATTGAAAACAATAACGGATTCTTTCCTAAAAATGTTGATGAGGTTGTATCGGAACTCTCAAGACAGGGAGCAACACCATTGGTAGTTGCTGAAAATAACCAGGTTCTTGGTGTCATTCACCTCAAAGATATTGTGAAGGGAGGTATCAAGCTACGATTTGCACAGCTCCGTAAAATGGGTATCCGGACAATTATGATCACCGGTGATAACCCGCTAACAGCTGCTGCCATTGCAGCTGAAGCCGGTGTAGATGATTTTCTGGCTGAAGCGAAACCTGAAGATAAATTACACAGAATCAGGGAAGAGCAGGCCAGTGGTCATCTGGTAGGGATGATTGGTGATGGCACCAATGATGCACCTGCCCTGGCTCAGGCCGATGTAGGTCTGGCAATGAATACCGGTACTCAGGCTGCGCGTGAGGCAGGCAATATGGTAGATCTGGACAGCAACCCGACAAAGCTGATTGAGGTAGTGGAAACAGGAAAGCAATTGCTGATGACCAGGGGCGCCTTAACGACATTCAGCATTGCCAACGATGTCGCTAAATATTTTGCTATAATTCCTGCGATTGCCACATTATTATATGTTACTGCTTCCGGAATAGCTCCTTTAAGCGTCCTGAATGTTATGAAACTCACAACCCCAGAAAGTGCTATTTTAAGCGCTGTAATATTCAATGCCTTAATAATTATTGCTCTTATTCCTCTTGCTCTGAAAGGGGTGAAATACCGGCCTATTTCAGCCAACCGGGTATTAGCCTTAAACATTGTTATTTATGGTATTGGAGGAGTTATTGTCCCGTTTATAGGAATCAAGCTGATCGATATGCTGGTTGTGTCCACGCGAATGATTTAGTGATCAGGACAAAAAATGAATTTTTAAAATAGATTATCATGAAAACACAAACAATAATAGCGCTGAAATTTTTACTGCTTATGACTATTCTGACTGGCATTATTTATCCTCTTTTCATGACCGGATTAGCACAACTTATTTTTCCGGTTAAAGCTAACGGGAGTTTGGTTAAGAAAGAAGGTAGAGTTATAGGATCCGAGTTATTAGGCCAGAAATTCGACAGCAGCATCTATTTCTGGTCAAGGCCTTCAGCCATCGGGTATAATCCAATTCCGTCCGGAGCATCTAACTATGGGCCAACGAGCGATACCTTAAAAAAGCTGGTTACAGCACGACGTATTTTATTTGCAGCAAAGAATTCAATAACAGATATAACCATTATTCCCAAAGAAATGATTTTTGCATCGGGTAGCGGCCTTGATCCACACATTTCACCTGAAGCTGCAATGCTACAACTGGATAGAGTTATAACTTCAAGAAATCTTGATGAAACAAGAAAACAACAGATTCGACAACTAATCATAAACATGACAGAAAAGCCGCAATTTTATTTATTTGGGGAACCAAGAATTAATGTATTTAAATTAAATTTAGCCCTGGATAATATAAGGTGATGATTTACGATGAGAACAGGCCAAATCCCGATGAACTTTTAGCTTCATTAAAATTCGAGGAAGAAAAAAGCAAACGAGGCAAACTGAAAATATTCTTCGGTATGTGTGCCGGTGTAGGTAAAACTTACACTATGCTTAAAACTGCACATGCTGAAAAATTAAAAGGCTTAGATATTATTATCGGGTATGTTGAAACTCATAACCGAAAAGAAACTGCTGAGCTGGCAGAGGGCTTTGAATTGATTCCACGCAAAACCTACCAATACAAATCCGCTACTGTTCAGGAAATGGATTTGGATGCAGTTTTGGCCCGAAAGCCCCAGATTGTATTAGTTGACGAACTCGCTCATACCAATGCCCCGGGTAGCCGTCACACAAAAAGGTATCAGGATGTTCAGGAAATTCTCGAGAGCGGAATCAGTGTTTATACTACATTAAACGTGCAACACCTCGAAAGCCGTTCCGACACGGTGGCACAGATAACAGGAATTATTATAAGGGAAACTCTCCCTGATGAAATCTTTGAAAATGCCGATGAAATTGAAGTTATTGATCTTACACCTGACGAACTGCTGCAAAGACTTTCCGAGGGCAAAGTATATACACCTGAAAGGTTGAAAGATGCTGTAGAGAATTTCTTCCGCAAAGGAAATATAACAGCATTGCGTGAAATGGCATTGCGTATAGTTGCCGACCGTGTGGATAAACAGCTGCACGATTACATGCAACTTAAGCGAATTAAAGGTCCCTGGAAATCCGGATTGCATCTGTTGGTCGCTGTCAGTCATACCCAGCAATCAGCTAAATTACTTCGGTGGGCTAAAAACCTTTCCTATACTATGGGCGCTGATCTGCAGGCGGTCTATGTAGAAACCACGTACAAACTTGGCTCCAGGGAGAGTGAACAACTAAATAAGAATATCAACCTTGCCAGACAGCTGGGAATTAAATTCCGTTTTATTACCCATAGTGACATGGTTAAAGCAATCGTGGATTTTGCACAAAAAGAAAATATTACCCATATTATTATTGGCAAACCACGTATACGTAATCTGTTAACACTGCTTCGACTTGGCAATTTTGTGAACCGGTTAATTCGATATAGTGGCAATATTGATGTGTACATATTAGGATCCGATATTCAAACGAAAGACAGGTTTAAGGAAAACGTTTCCTTGCCATCCTTCACTTCAAATATCCGGCAATACTTAACAGTTTCGTTAATAATTGTACTTACCGCAATTACATGTTTTTCCATTAAAGAAATTATAGGTTACCAGGTTGTTTCATTTGCTTTATTGTTTGTTGTATCAACACTTGCATTTTTCTTTGGAAGAGGGCCAATTTTGCTGTCTGCAACATTGAGTGCCCTTATCTGGGATTATTTTTTCATACCACCACTTTATACACTGCACGTCGACAAGCCTGAAGATATGCTGATGCTAGTAATGTTTTTCATCATTGCATTACTGAACGGGGTTTTGACATCAAGGGTAAAGAAACAGGAGATGAAGATCAGGACACGTGAGGAACGTACAAATGCCTTGTATCAGCTTACCAGAGAACTTTCCACGGCGACAGGTATTGATGAGGTTATAAATATTGCTAAAAACGATATAAAGAAATATTTTAACCTTAAGAGCCGGATCTTGCTTAGAAATGAATCAAACCAGCTTGACTTCACCAGTCAGAATGACTTGAACATCAATCTGTCAAGAAACGATACAAGTGTGGCAGCTTGGACATTCCAGCACTCCACAAAAGCAGGAAAGAATACTGATACTCTACCATCAAGTAATTATACTTTTTACCCATTGAAAGGAAATCAGATGAACCTGGGAGTTATTGCCATTCAAAAGGCAGTTGTATTCACTCAGGGCGAAGAGCAGTTCTGGGATGCCTTTATATCACAAATCTCAGGAAAGTTCGAACGGGAATATCTGCGCAATATGGCTAAACAGGCTTTTTTGCTTACCGAATCCGACAAGCTGTACAAAACGCTTTTTAACTCTATATCACACGAGCTGCGGATCCCTGTTGCAACAATTATGGGCGCTTCCGATTCTCTGATTACAATGGAACATCCGGAGGAAATACGAAAAGAATTGTCACAGGAAATTCTAAAGGCATCTAAAAGATTAAACCGTCTTATCGAAAATCTCCTGAATATGTCAAGGTTAGAGAGTGGCCGGATTACTCCCCGGCTTGACTGGTGCGATATACATGATTTGATAAATAAAGTTTCGGAAAACCTCACGGATGAACTCAAACCCTTCCACCTTCATGTCGTTATTCCTGAAGATATGCCTTTTGTTAAGATCGACTTCGGTTTAATAGAACAGGTACTCTATAACTTGATTTATAATGCCACCCAGTATGCTTCCACTTCAATTAACTTAAGAGTTAAAGCATTCTATGACAATGGAATAATGACTATACAGGTTATGGACAGGGGTCCGGGTTTTCCCAGAAACGAAATTTCCCTTATATTTAATAAATTTTACAGGGTCGAAGGATCAAAAGCAGGTGGTACAGGTCTTGGGCTATCAATTGCAAAAGGTTTTGTTGAAGCACATAAAGGCACAATAGCAGTGGAAAACAGGCAGAACGGAGGTGCTAAATTTACAATTAAGATACCGACTGAAATACCAGAGGTAGACTTTAAGGGATAAAAAAATAATTTATGAATTTACCCGAAACAATACTGATTATTGATGATGAAGTACAAATACGCCGTTTGCTTGAAATTGCCCTTGCCTCAAAAGGGTATAAAATTTCCGAGGCTGCAACCGGAAAAGATGGACTGATTGCTGCGGCAACACATAACCCTTCACTTATAATTCTTGATTTAGGTTTACCTGATTTAGATGGTGTCAAAATACTGAGTAAATTAAGAGAATGGTATCAGAAGCCTATTATAATACTTTCTGCAAGGAACTCGGAAGAAGATATAATTCATACATTGGATAACGGAGCTAATGATTATCTTACAAAACCATTCAGAACGGGGGAACTTCTTGCACGTATCAGGGTTGCATTGAGGCAGAGCCAGGGTTCTGAAGAAAATTCCAACCTTGCCTTCGGTTCGTTAACCATTGACCTGGCTAATCATATTGCACGTAAAAAAGGTGAAATACTTAAACTCACATCAACTGAATTTTCACTGCTTGCAATGCTGGCAAAAAACTCAGGCAGAGTATTGACTCATCAGAATATCCTGAAAGAAATATGGGGATTCGGATATATAGGACAAACACAGTATTTAAGAGTGTTTGTAGCACAGCTTCGTAAAAAGATTGAGGATGATCCGGCAAAACCACAGTTACTGATTACCGAATCTGGAATTGGATACCGGTTTCATGAATAACCTGTAATAACTGTATAATTCTCTGGTTTATATATATTTGTGTTAGAATTCAATAATCTTTTCCACCCTGTTCCTCTTAAGATAGCTTTTAAGGATTACCTGAATATCCCTGTTATCGGGCGAGTTTTTTATACATTCATGAACTGCTGACAATCCAAATCCAATATCGTTTACATCAAAATAACCGTAGCCTGAATACTTTCCATTCAGGATTTTTACTGCACAACGTTCATCCTGATTTCTGCCTTTGTCTATTATAAAAAAATTCCTCTGTGAAAAGACAAATTCCTCCAGAGCTCTTTCAGCTCTTTCATTGTAATCTTTCGCAGATTCATTTCCGCAACAGGCGCCCTTGCATATTCCTACTTGAAAATGAAAGCAGGCACCATCAGTCTCATAAAGACCTGCAAGTTTCTGACAGAGATTATATGTTTCAGCTAGTAAAATAAGTTTTGCTTTTGCTTTCTCTCTGGAAGTGAAAACTGAAAGATGGCTTTCCTCATCACGTATCTGGTGATAACTGAAATTCAGAAAACCCTTTTCATCATAATGGCTGAAAATTCCCCACCTGAAACCGGTTCTGCGCTGTGCCCTGTTATACAAAGGTTTATTTGACTTAATCTCAAAAGATTCCTTCAGAAGTGCAATTAACTCGCTGCCAGTCTCTTCCCAACTAATGTCAGCAATTGCATCACGCATCTCCATCGACCTGTTTGTTGTGTTGTTTGAAAGATGAGTTGACACTCTTTGGAGTAGATTACGACTTTTCCCGATATAGATAAGATCACCTCTTTCATTAAAGAAGTAGTATATGCCAGGCTCCTCAGGGATCTGATTCACTTTATTGATATCAAGTGCAGGATGCAGCTTTGAATTCCTGGTGTTTCTGAATGGTTTTAACCCGTACTCATCAGTTTCACATCCGATTTTAAGCAATTTCTCAAATAACTTTACAGTCGCCAGAGCATCGCCACCTGCTCTATGTCTGCCGTTTATCTCAATTTTAAGGTCTTTGCAGATATTGCCGAGGCTATAAGAACGATGACCCGGAATAAGCTTTCTGGTAAGCGTAACAGTATCCAGAATATTTCTTTTGAAATTATATCCGAGAGATTTAAATTCCTGTCTTATGAATGAGTAATCGAATCTGGCACTGTGAGCCACAAAAACCCTGTCTTCAGTATACTCAATGATCTTCCTGGCTATCTCATAAAACTTAGGCGCGTCCTCGACCATTTCATTTGTTATACCGGTAAGATTTGTAATAAAATAAGGAATATTTCTCTCAGGGTTTACTAATGAAATGAAATCTCCTGTTATTTTTTCACCATCATGCTGATATATTGCAATCTCTGTCACTTTCTCAATCCTTGAGCTTCCCCCCGTCGTTTCTATATCAACAATTGCGTACACCGGATAATTATTTCTTTTTATCTGACTACTAATATAATTAATTTGAATGAAGACTTGTTTTTTGTTAGTAGTTTTGACCGGATAAAGATGAAATTAATGAGCGAATGTCTAAGCAACAGTTTTATATTGAATGGGGAACTTCAACCTGTTGAGCTATTTGATAATTCATTGGTTTATGACGGTGAATCCATTTATGAAGTAATCAGAATGTCGAAAGGGAAACCGTTTTTTTTTCATGATCATATAGAAAGACTTGCCTCGAGCGTCGCTTTACAGAAAAAGAAAATGCTTGCCGGAATCGATACTCTGAGACAGGATGTGCTTGCTCTGGTAAAATCAGAAAAACGGAAAGATACAAACCTCAAAATAGTTTTCAATTATAACAGGTCTGAAAGTTACCTTTTGTATTTTATTGAACCGGTTTACCCGTCTGCGGAACAATATCGAAAAGGTGTCAGTGGATCGCTTTTTTTTGCGGAAAGGAAAGATCCTGAATCAAAAGTAATAAACCACCGGCTGCGTTCTGAAATATACCATAAGCTGATTCTTGAAGGCGCCTACGAAGCACTTCTCGTAAATAAAAACAACTGTATAACTGAGGGTAGCCGTTCAAATATTTTTTTTATTAAGAACGAGAATCTCATTACTGCCCCTGATGAAGCTGTACTTAGCGGTATTACAAGGAAATATATTCTTGAAATTTGTAAAGAAAATGGAATAAATGTAATATTTACATCTATTAAAGCTGCCAGAATATCAGATTATGACAGTGCTTTTATGACTGGAACTTCACCTGTAGTTCTGCCGTTCTATTCCGTTGACAAAGTGAAATTCAGGGTAGATCACCCGCTAATTGTACAGTTACGAAATATGTATCTTATCAGAGCAGAGGAAAGCATTCGCCAGTTTAATAATCACTAATTGAACATCTTTGTTCTTGAATCATTGTGCCTTAGTGGTAAAAAATCCTATCTTTGAGATATATAAAACCAAATTAAAATTTATGGCAAGCATCAGACAACTTAAAAAAGATATTGATAATCAGGTATTTGAAATTGTATCAGATTGTTTTACTCTTTCAGAGCTTCATCCTGAAAATAAATCAGATGAAATCGGATCTATTATTGAAGAAGCTGTAAGCCTGAGAAATGACCTTATCGCCCGAGTCAATAACCCTGAGGGAAAAGATAATCCCAAAATTGTCAGAAAATATTACCAGACTATTGAGAGCGATCTTGATTCCGGAGTTGATAAACTGTGTAAACAGCTAAGTGCATTATCCTCTAAAAAGAAGAAGTAAAGTACATATAGATTTCCTTCCCGCATACATTGCATCTACCACGGCTTATATTCAGATGCTGAATATGGTAGCCAGATCTTTTTGTCACTATGGTTCCACATTCAGGACATTTTGTATCCTGTCCGGTTTCCGACATCGTATTCCCCAGATAGACATACCTAAGATACTTTGAAGCTATTTCGTAGTGTTTTAGCAATGTATCCTGAGGAGTTGTCGGATCATCTCTTTTGAACATAGGAAAATACCGGCTAAGGTGAAATGGAACTTCACTTCCGAGCTCAGAAGCGATCCATCTGACCTGATCTTCCATTTCTGACTCATCATCATTCTGCCCGGTTATGATAAGTGTGGTAATCTCAAGATGCTTACCTGCTTTTATAATCTGCTTAAGCGTATTTTTAACAGGTTCGAGGGAAGCGCCGGTCAATCTTTTGTAGAAATTATTGTTAAATGCCTTAAGATCAATATTAAAGGCATCAATAACTTTCAATAGTTCATTTAAAGGATCAATATTTACATAGCCATTTGTAACGAGAACTGTATAGAAACCATTGTTCTTTACCAGCATGGCCGTATCAAGTATGAACTCAAACCAGATTATCGGTTCATTATAAGTAAAAGCCAGACCTATGTTCCGATTTTCAGATGACACATTTTTTACAATTTCATCCGGAGTTGAATCGGCCATAAGGCTTTTCGGGATATTCTGTGAAATGTGATAATTCTGGCAAAAGTCGCATCTCATGTTACAGCCATATGAGCCAATTGAAAGGATGTTATACCCGGGGAAGAAGTGATAAAGAGGTTTCTTCTCAACCGGATCCAGAGAGTAACCTGAAATGACTCCGTAAGTCATCAGTTCAATTTTTTCCCCGGTATTTTTTCGCACACCGCAAATACCGGCTTTTCCTTCGGCGATTTTGCAGAAATGGGGGCAAAGAAGGCATTCTAATTTGTCACCGGCTTTAGTGAAAAGAGTTTTCATTAATATCAAATCAGTTCAGGTAAAATTACGAATTTTATTCTCTGTTTATAAACATAATCGCTTGTCTGTAATTCAGGAAACATTAAATTTGTGATGCACCTGCACCATTATAATGATTTTCTGTTGAATACTTTTCATTTATAATGCGTAACCAACTTTATAATAAAGCAATTTGATAAAAACCAATAATTTATAACCATGGTCACAAGAAGAGATTTTTTAATGAAGGCCGGAATGGCAGCCGCTGCAACGGCTATATTCCCTTCAATGGGATTAAGACCTGCAAATAAGAAGACAGGTCTGATACTTTACACTGTTCGTCAGGATATGGATAAGGATGTTGACAGTACCCTGAAGGCAGTTGCTGAAATTGGATATAACTGGGTTGAAGCTGCCAATTATTCAGACGGATTATTTTACAAGTTGAAACCTGCAGAATTCCGCAAAAAAGTTGAAGCTCTTGGTATGAAATTCCTGAGCAGCCATAATGGGGGTATGAATAAATCCAATATAGATAAGATAGTCGGTGATGCTTCGGAAGCCGGATTAAAGTATCTTGTTCTTCCTTCACTGCCCGGAGATTGGGGCAAATCGCTCGATGGATACAAACAAGCCGCGGATTTCTTTAACATTGCCGGTGGAAAATGTAAAAAAGCGGGGATGAAATTTGGCTTTCACAATCATACAGTTGAATTCAAACCCATTGATAATCAGATACCCTATGATATTCTGGTGAAAAATACCGATCCGAAAACCGTTATTTTCGAACTCGATATTTGCTGGATTACTGCTGGTGGTCAGAGTGCTGTTGTTTATATAAATAAATATCCGGGAAGATTTGAGCTATGGCACATGAAGGATATGGGAACTGATAAGAAAGATGCTACAATGGGAGAGGGTACTATTGATTTCAAACCTATTTATGCTCTGGCAAAAAAAGCCGGTCTGAAATACTGGTTTGTTGAGCAGGATAACTGCAAAACACATACACCGCTCGAAAGTGCAAAAGTCAGCAGGGACTTTTTACTTAAAAATATTCTTTAATAAATTTTGAGAAACCTGATTCTTAAAATATTAACCTCACCCCCTCAAATCCCCCTCTCCCAGGAGAGAGGGGGAAGGTAACTAATTCATTTTCAAGTCCCTCTCACTTGGGAGAGGGATTTAGGGAGAGGTTGATTCCAGGATAAGGAAACCTCAATAAGGTCATTATTTGAACTAAAGAATGTTAAAATATTTATTTATTTGAATATCGGGTAAACAAGAAATCGAAAACAAATAATTCAACTATGAAAAAACCATTTCATGCATCAAAAATAATAAATGTATTTTTTACATTTATTCTTATATCATTCAGTTTTACAGCATCTTATGCTGAAATACATCCCAAAGAGAGAAACATTCTTGCCAATGAAGCTAAAGCAATAGATCTTGCAAAATGCCTCATTACCGATAATTCATGGAATAAATATCCTGATTATAAGAACCGTCAGTTCTGGGAAAATGTACCGGCAGATCTTCGTCAGGAATATATCTCAAGAGCAGAAGGCTACCTTAATTATAACTGGCCTGTTGTAAAAGCGACTGATTATCTTGAGTTTATACGTTCAGGAAACCGGAGGCAGGAAGCCTATGCAGCACCCAGCCGGGCACTCAATTCTCTCGTAATGGGTGAACTTATTGAAGGCAAAGGACGTTTTATTGATCAGATTATCAATGCTGTATGGTATTACAGCGAGCAGACATGGTGGGGCTGGTCAGCTCACCTCTACTTTCAGAAAGCTCCGGGTGGTCTGCCCGATGTGAATGAACCAACCGTCGATTTAGGAGTTGGTGAGATATCAAACGACCTTGCATGGACATGGTATCTTTTTAAAGATGAGTTCGATAAGGTTCATCCATTAATATCAAAACGGCTTAAGCAGGAAATAATTAATAAAGCTGTTAAACCCTATGCGGAAAGGACCGACTTCGGTTATATGGGTTTCAAAGGAGGCAGGCCAAATAACTGGAATCCATGGATTAATTATAATATACTCAACTGTTTTCTCCTTCTTGAAGATGATCCTTCAAAAAAACTGGCAGATGTGCAGAAAATAATTAATTCTCTCGATAAGTTTCTCAATGGTTACTCAGACGATGGCGGCTGTGATGAAGGTCCGTCTTACTGGGGTGCCGCCGGAGCTTTATTATATGAAAGTCTGGCTGTCCTAAAGAAAGCAACCGGTGGAAAATTTGATGTTTTTGATAATTCACTTGTTCAGAACATAGGGAAGTATTTCTACAAGGTAAATATTCATGCGCCCTATTTTATTAATTTTGCTGATGCAGATGCTACAACAGGTGGTGATTCGTACTCTGTGTATCAATATGGGAAAGCAATAGGTGATGACAGGATGCAACAGTTTGGAGCATATCTGGCTAAATTAAACAGATGGGGAGAGCGCACCATGTCGGGAAAAATTGGAGATCAGATCAAAGAATTAAGTTCACTGGATGAGATTAAAAACGCAGTCGCCAAAGAAGCCCTGGTTTCAGATTTCTGGCTGCCTGAAACTGAGGTGGCGGGCGGCAGAGATAAGGCAGATAGCTATTTAGGGTTCTTCTTTGGGGCAAAAGGAGGATTCAATGCGGAAAGTCATAATCATAACGATGTCGGTTCATGTGTTATGTATTTTGACGGAAAGCCCTGCCTAATTGATTTAGGAAGGGAAGAGTACACTGCTAAAACATTCAGCAGCAGAAGATATGAAATCTGGACTATGCAGTCGGGTTATCATAATCTGCCCGTTATCAATGGAATTGAGCAGAAAGACGGTGAAAAATTTAAAGCGAAAAATTCGAACTTTTCTGCAGATTCAAAAACCGTTAAATTTTCTGCCGATATTGCCGGAGCATATCCTGAAACCGCCTCGGTTAAAAGCTGGCTCAGAAGTTACACACTTATTCGTGGAAAAAGTTTTACAATTGCCGATAAATACGAACTTATCAAAAAAACAGATGCCAAAACAACTTCAAATCTGATGACCTATTGCAAAGTTTCAGAAGTATCTTCTGGCCTTCTGAAGTTCAGTGGTGACGGGTTTACTCTGATTATGAAATATAATCCGAAAGTTGTAAAACCGGTTATAGAGTTCAAAGAGATAACTGATAGTGCTTTAAAACGTTACTGGCCCAATGGGGTTACTAGAATTTTGCTTGAATTTATCAATCCTTCGCTTAAAGGGGAACAGGAAATCACTTTTACGGTTGCTAAATAATCTAATAAGATACAGATCATGAGATTAAAAAATTTATTTTTATTTGGAAGTACAGTTTTTGTTCTGCTTCTGACATTATCCTTTCAGACCGGCTCTACCCAGACAGTTGAAGGCTGGCAGGCATCTAAGGAGACAGTTGAAAAACTCTCTGCAAGCAGGTCTGGATTTAATTATTACGAAGAAAAGGTTCCTTCTTATACCTTGCCTGATGTTTTTACCGAAAAAAACGGTAAAATAGTCACTACTAAAGAGGAGTGGATGAAGATTCGCCGACCTGAGCTTCTGGAATTATTCCGGACGAATGTCTATGGAAGAGTTCCTGCGACTCCTTACCATCTGGACTATAAAGTGATAAATGAAGATCAGAAAGCATTAAACGGAGCTGCAACAATGAAACAGGTAGATATAGCCATCATATCGGGTGGAAAATCCCTGGTAATTCACCTTACTCTTTTTGTACCTAATAATATTCCAAAACCTGTTCCAGCCTTCCTGCTAATTAATCTGGGATCAAAAAATATTGATCCAAAAAGGAACGAAAAGGGCGAATCATGGCCAGTTGATGAGATCATTGCCAGAGGTTATGCTGCCGCTGCTTTTAACAATGCTGATCTTGATCCTGATAATTTTGATAATTTTAAAAATGGAATACATGGTATTCTGGATAATGGCATCAGACCTGATGATGCATGGGGTACTCTGGCAGCCTGGGCCTGGGGTGCAAGTCGTTGCATGGATTACCTGGTTTCTGATAAAGACGTCGCTAAGGATAAGGTGGCTGTTGTCGGGCACTCAAGAGGAGGGAAGACTGCAATATGGGCAGGCGCTGAAGATCAGCGATTTGCAATGGTAGTGGGGAATGAGTCTGGCGCCGGAGGAGCTGCTATTGCAAGAAGAAGGTTAGGTGAGACTGTTGCAAGGCTCAATACATCATTCCCTCATTGGTTCTGTGCCAATTATAAGAAATACAGCGATAAAGAGGATGCTCTGCCTGTCGATACACATGAGCTTCTTGCCCTCATTGCTCCAAGAGCGTTATACCTTGATTGTGCCAGCGATGACCTCTGGGGTGATCCTAAAGGCTGCTACCTGGCGCTTTATAACTCGCTTCCGGTATTCAGGCTCTTTGGAATAAATTCGGAGCTGCCTGAAGGAGTCCCTCCATTGGATAAACAAATTATTAGCGGTAAAGTCGCATTTCATATTCGCGCCGGTGAGCATAATTTAAAGTTGCAGGACTGGAATTTTTTTATGGATTTCGCAGATAAGGTTTTGAAATAGTCAGATATCGAATTTGACATCTAAGTCATTGATTTTCTTCGTTTGCCCCATACCCTAAAGGGAGCGAAGAAAATCAATTTCCCCCTTTAGTGGAGGGGCAGAAAATTGATTTTCGAGCGATAAATAAATATATTAAACATGCCTGATAAGACGCAAATTATTTTAATCCCTAAGGACCAAATGAAATCAGAGTTTTTCAGGATTCTGAAGAATCTTGGTTTTAAAGATGATAAGGCAGAAAAATGTGCTGAGATATTTACGTTAAATAGTCTTGAAGGAGTTTATTCTCATGGAGTTAATAGATTCCCGAGATTTGTAAAAAATACTAAAGATGGTTATGTGATACCTGATGCTATTCCAACTTTGGTTCATCGTACCGGTTCGCTGGAACAGTGGAATGGTAATCTTGGTCCGGGACCATTGAATGCATCTTTTGCGACAGACAGATCAATTGAACTGGCGCAGGAAAACGGAATAGGTTTGGTTGCC
>PMEC01000162.1:0-8790 GCA_003155705.1 Bacteroidales bacterium | reverse complement strand
ATTGTACTGGATTTTGCAATGTCGCAGTTTTCTTATGGGAAAATGGAAACATTCAGTAATGAAGGTAAGAAGCTTCCATATCCGGGCGGGTTTAATAAGCATGGTGAATTAACTACAGATCCCGGAGAGATACTTGAAACATGGCGTCCTGTGCCTGTTGGATATTGGAAAGGAGCAGGTTTATCGTTAATGCTTGATATAATGGCGACAATCCTTTCAGGAGGCATTTCTACACATCAGGTTATCAGCTGCACTTCTGAATATGGTGTTTCTCAGGTTTTTATAGCAGTTAATATAATAAGTTTGCCGAATTTTCCAGCAATCGACAATTCAATTCATCAGATTATTGAAAATCTTCAAAATTCAATTCCTGAAAACGAAAACACAAGGATACGGTATCCGGGAGAATCAGTGTTGAAAATAAGGAACGAAAACCTTGAAAATGGCATCCCGGTGGACAGGAAAATATGGGAAAGTATATTGGCACTATAGAATACCTAGGAATTATATTAAACCATTGTAGCTATATTTCTTCATTCTTAATTTCAAGTATTACGTTATTTCTGTCAGCAAATTTAACAATTGCAGTTTTTATCAGTTCAACTTTATCAGGATCGCTGATTCCGAACCTTAACAATATCTTCTTACCATTACTACAGAAGAAATGAACTTTAAGAGGAAATAATTCAATCTTTTCCATGTTATCAGCAGGAAGATCGACTGCCGGCAGAATCGAATTCTTCTTTAATTTAATATTATTGACTGTTATCTCGATAAACTTAACTGCCCGACCAAACCCGGAATATATCTGAATAAGACCGAAGCAAAGAAGAAAAGAAATTGTAATCCATTGTATGCCGTAAACTTTAGCAGCTCTCAAATTATATATCACCCAGAACAAAGCAATTCCACAACATAATAGGCCGAGAATAATCCTGAATATTTTAGTCAGCATATTATCATCCCTGATTTCCAAAGAGAAATATTCTTTTTCCATAGTACTGTTTCCGGCAATTTATCCTTTTTCCTGAATTCTTGCAATAGTCAATATAATTGTCTGAATAATTCATTTTACATGAAGAAAAATATATATTTTTATGAGCCAATAGAATTTGATTGATTTTCAAACGATTTAGAATGTTTGTTCGTTATTGACTATACTAAGATACAATATATTTCAACATTTTTAATAAAAAACTATGAGAAAACCATTGATTATCAGCTTGATGTTGTTTGTTTATGCTATCAGTTCAGCTCAGACACAGACACAGACACAAAATCAACAGGTAACTAAACCTCCTTTGGCCCGGCTTGGAGATCAGAACAAGATGACACCATGGATGACAGAGATTTGGGATCCTGAAATTAAAATCATACAACCAGGAGCTAAAGACTCTGATCCACCATCTGATGCGATTGTATTATTCAATGGAACAGATATTAATTCAGAATGGGAAGATACTCAGGGAAACCCTTCAAAGTGGATTATTAAGGACGGAGCCCTGATAAGTGTCAGAGGAGCTGGTATGATCAAAACTAAACGTAAATTCTCCAATTTTCAGTTGCATATTGAATGGAAAACACCATCTGAAGTGACCGGAGAAAGCCAGGGCAGGGGCAATAGCGGTGTGTTCTTACAGGGATTATATGAAGTTCAGGTACTTGATAGTTATAATAACCGTACATATCGTGACGGGCAGGCCGGAAGTCTTTATAAACAGAGAGCTCCCTTGGTGAATGACTGCAGGAAACCAGGTGAATGGCAATCTTATGATATTATTTATACTGCTCCGACGTTTAATAATGATACAACGACCTACTTTACACCACCAAGAGTTACTGTTCTTCAGAATGGAGTTCTGATCCAGAATAATTTTAGTCTCAGAGGGCCAACTGAATATATCGGTATGCCTGAGTACTTTATTAAGAAACATGGAGCTGAATCACTACAACTTCAGGATCATGGGAATCCTGTTGCATTCAGAAATATATGGATAAGAGAATTATAGTCTATTTAATTACTGATTCCCAATTCAATCAGTTGAATCTGGTATTTTTTATATCTTACTTACGTTCAAAATTATTAATTTTAAAGATCAAAGATAAAATTTAAACTACTGACCATGAAAGAGAATTCTAAGAAAATTACGCGCCGTGGATTTATTGGAACTACGGGTACAATTGCTGCCGGATTGACTATTCTTCCAAGTTCTGTCATCAGCGGTCTGGGTAAAAGGGCTCCAAGCGACAAGCTCAATATAGCTGTTGTTGGTATTGGTGGAATGGGGAATACAAACCTGAAAAATGTTAAGGAAACAGAAAATATTGTTGCTCTTTGCGATGTTGACTGGGGCTATGCTGCAAAAGTATTTGCTGCTAATCCGAATGCCAAAGCATATTGGGATTGGAGGAAGATGTACGATGAAATGGGAAAGTCTATTGACGCAGTTATAGTTGCAACTGCTGACCATTCTCATTGTGTTGCAGCATCGAATGCTATCGCACTTGGGAAGCACACCTATGTGCAAAAGCCTCTTACTCACTCAGTTTACGAATCACGGCTCCTGACAAAGCTGGCCGCCAAGTACAAAGTGGCCACACAGATGGGGAACCAGGGGGCCTCAGGTGAAGGAGTTAACCTTACTATAGAATGGTTACAGAATGGTGAAATAGGTGAAGTGAAAAAAGTTGAAGCTTTTACTGACCGTCCGATATGGCCACAAGGGCAAAACGTCCCTAAAGGCGAATGGGTTCCTGATACACTTAACTGGGATCTGTTTATTGGCCCGACACGGATGCGTCCATATAATAGTATATACACTCCGTGGAACTGGAGGGGCTGGTGGGATTTCGGTACAGGAGCTCTTGGCGATATGGCATGTCATATTATGCATCCGATTTTTAAAGGTTTGAAACTGAAATATCCGGTCCGGGCACAGGGAAGCTCAACTCTTCTATTAACTGACTGCGCTCCTAATGCTCAAATGGTTACTCTTACATATCCGGAAAGAGTAGTTCCGAAAGGTTCAAAAATCAAATATCCAGAGGTTCAGGTTATATGGTACGATGGAGGTCTTCAACCTCCTAAACCTATTGGCTGGCCTGCCGGAAAAGATATGAATAATAATGGGGGAGGAGTAATATTCCATGGATCAAAAGACACCCTTATTTGTGGTTGTTATGGAAGAGATCCCTGGCTCTTATCCGGAAGAGTACCTGTTGCTCCGAAAACTGAACGAAGAGTAGAAGGCAACAAACATGAATTGGACTGGGTACGCGCATGCAAGGAAAGTCCTGAAAGCAGAGTTCCTTCAAAATCGGACTTCTCAGAAGCCGGACCATTTAATGAAATGGTTGTAATGGGTGTCCTTGCTGTAAGATTACAGGGTCTGAATAAAGAACTCGAATGGAACGGAGAAAAAATGGAATTCACAAATATCGGTGATAATGACGCAGTCAGACTAACCATTTCTGATAATTTCACAATAATAGATGGCGATCCTAAATTCGACAGACCAAATAAACAGCTGAATGCAAAACAGTTTGCATCTGAAATGGTTAAGCATACCTATCGCAAAGGTTTCACCTTACCGGATATGCCAGCATAATTCTATAAGGTGATTTATGTCAGAAACTTTAACCTTTAAACTTAGATTATGAAGCTAATAAACATTTTAATATCGAGTGTAATTGTAATCAGCCTCGTGTCTTCCTGCGGGTCAGGCGGCAACATAAAGAAAAATGGGTCGAAAGATGAAGGCTGGACAACAATTTTTGACGGTAAAACGACAACCGGTTGGCGCGGATATAACAAACCGGCTTTCCCTGATAAAGGCTGGGAAGTTGTTGATGGCACGTTGCACTGTATTGAATCAGGTACAGGTGAAGCAGGTCTTGGTGGTGATGTAATTTATGACAAGAAGCTGAGCAATTATGAGCTTTCCCTGGAATGGAAGATTGGAACCGGAGGAAACAGCGGCATCTTCATAATGGCGCAGGAAATTCCTGATGAACCAATATGGAAATCCGCACCTGAATTTCAATTGCTTGATAATGAAAAACATCCTGATGCAAAACTTGGTGTCGATGGTAATCGTATGGCGTCTTCACTATACGATCTTATACCTGCTAAACCTCAGAACACAAAGCCTGCCGGAGAATGGAACCAGGCAGGAATATTATGTTACCAGGGTACGGTTGTTTTCAAATCAAATGGTGCTAATGTTGTTGAATTTCATCTTTGGACAGAAGACTGGAAAAAGATGATTGCCAATTCAAAATTTAAAGACTACACCTGGTTCCTTAATACAGCAAAAGAAGGTTATATAGGACTTCAGGATCATGGCAGTGATTGCTGGTTTAGGAATATTAAATTGAAGTTGTTGTAGGAATACTCAGAATGAAAATAAAAGAGGCTGGATCAAATGATTCAGCTTTTTTTTACAAGATGGTGCAGTTTTGGACTGTCCAATTCATGTCTATGCCTGAACACTTCCTCCCAGNNCCCTTTTCAATCACTTCCCTGTTGACACCTGCCGCAAACTTCTTATCATTCCACTTCTTCTTAACTGATCTTACTTCCATGTCCAAAACACTTTTTGTAGGTCGGACCAGTGCGCTTGTTGTCACCAGTCCGGTGAGTTCGTCAATTGCATAGATAGTCTTTTCAAGAAGTGTATGAGGTTCAACATCAGAGG
The DNA here is from genome assembly GCA_003155705.1 of Bacteroidales bacterium. Taxonomy (GTDB): domain Bacteria; phylum Bacteroidota; class Bacteroidia; order Bacteroidales; family VadinHA17; genus LD21. The sequence goes on along the minus strand of PMEC01000162.1, from coordinate 4,093 downwards.
CTAATCCCCATCCATGGCTCAAAACTGCTCTGATATAATCATCCGGCCAGTTGTTCTCTCTGAGAATCTTTTCAGTCATTTTACAATGCTGTTCCGGGTACATTTCGTAATCAAGATCATGGATTAGTCCAATAATTCCCCATTTATCTTCATCCTCTCCGGCTTTTCGTGCCATATATCTCATTACCGCCTCTACCGATAAGGCATGTTTAAGAAGGCTCTCACTTTTATTGTATTTTCTGAACAGCTCAAATGCCTGTTCACGCGAAGGATAAGTATTAGTCATATAAAATTAAAAATAAATGATTTTTTTTCGATATTAATTGGCAATCACGTAAAATGAATTTAAGGGTTTATTCGATTTTAATTATCCTTGCAGCTTTTAATGTCGTTTTACCAGTTATTCTTAAGGTATAGAATCCTGTGGTAAGAACATCAGGGGTAATTGTGAAAGAATTAAGTCCGGGCACCAGGCTGCATTTATTTTCCCATGAAACCTTTCCGGAAAGGTTTATTATCGATACCTTAATATCTTCATTTATTACTGATTCTAACTCGAGTCTGAAAGATTGTCTGAAAGGATTAGGAATTATTTTTGCTTTATTATCAGAGTTCTCAACAGGAGTAAAAATACCAGTACTTAACAGCGAAAGAAGTGTAGTGTCATTATTGAGAAAATTATCGTTGTTATTATATCCGTATACACTAATAATATATGGTCCGCTGCCTGTGAGATCGGCTGATTGGCTGAAGGCTACTACCAAACTGTCGGCTGGATAGATCTTCTTTATAAAATTCTGAGACACTGGTGTATTTGAATTAACCCGGTAAGCAAGATTAAAACTTTTTACCGTATCTGTACCAAGGTTAATTATTTGTGCAGTTATTTGTTCCTGGTTGTAGCTTTTGCCGGGTTGAGGAGTAATAATTTTACCTGTTTTTAGATCTTTATTGCAAAATGCTGTTGCAGGGAATCTTATATTGTCCAGCCAACCACAATCATCTCCTCCAGTATCTGCGTAATCTTTTCTGTAAACCCATTCCATCAGGTTGAATCCTTCCTTAAGAGCATATTTTTTTTCGATCCAACCTTTTTCTCCTGAAATGCTGTCCATCCGAATTCCGTTCAACCAGAAAGAGAGAAAATCATAATTTAATTCTGATGAAACCTTTATATTAAATCTGATTGTGTCTTTTACAGGAATGTTAACTGTCAGCCTCAGTCTGGACTTAATTGAATTAGGTATGACACCAGACCGTGCAGAGAACTGACCATCGGCTGCCTGTCCACTAGTAATAGTCCACGGGTAAGTAGAGGAATTTACCCATGGAAATACTGTCATCTTCTGATATTCAAAGCTCTCTCTGGTTCTCCCAACCGGGACTGAGAAAGTTTTATTTGCGACATACGAAGCACAATTAAGTATAGAAACAATATCAAAAGAACCTCCATGGGCGAAATCAGATGAAAGTTTAACTGAAACAGGAATAACAACTTGTTTACCAGCTTGAAGCAGACCAGTAGAAACAGATGTATTAAAGATTGTCAATCCTGCAGGTTGATTTAAAATATTCAAAGTACCTGAAATATCGCTGCTTCCTGAATTGCTTATTTTAAACAACAGTTTGAATGTTTCTCCTGGTTCTGCAATATTGTTGCCATTCCCGGTACCGGCATCATCGATGAGGCAATTAAGAATATTGAGCATTGGAGCATGAACGGACAGATCAATCGTATAATTTTTAGTTGTTTTTGAATCTCCAAGAGTAAGATTCATTATGACGGAGCCTTTGTCAGGCACATTATCAGATACTTTTATACCAAAACATGCCGGAATATTAATTTCCGATCTGCCGGTCAGTGTCCCTATCGAAACAGAATCATTAGTTATTGTCACCAGATTTGATGCTGTTGTCAGCTTTGCATAGAGGCCATTTGCCATACCCAGTCCCAGATTTCCGATCTTGAGGTCCATTAAAAGAGATTCTCCATAATCTGCCTGACCATTGTTATTGCCTGAATCATCATTAACAGACACAGCGGTGAGATTTATAAATTCATTGGTTATATTGGCAATATGAATTGTTTTAATAAGCGGAATTCTATTCTGTCCGGTGATGACTATCAGGCATGAATCGTTTGACCGACCTGGAAGGTTGAGAGCGACAGAGCCAGAAGGACTTGCATAGGAGGCATCCCACAGAGTATCAAAATGTGAAACCGCTACATAAGCAAAAGGAGGTAACGTCAAAGAAATGGATTTGATGCCATTTGGAAGGGTATCTGGCAATGAAATCGTAAATTTATCCGGCGTCCCGATAAATGGAATCGTACTTGGATCTCCAAGTAATGTATATGTTTCCCAATAGTATTTCTTTAATGTACTTGTACTACTACTCACAGAAAGGTTACCGGCATAATTTACCTGACCCATTGACAGGTACCAGTCCGAAGGTGATTCTCCGTGTGTATGAAACAGTCTGTCCAGTGCGCCAAGCCCCGTCTCAGTATATTTTGGATCAGTATTCGGCGTTCCAACGCCAACCGCCCAGTAATAATCTTCATCCCAGTATGAGTCGTTTGAACAGCCTATAAATCCAATAGCGCCTTTATCGGCTGATAGCTCCATCCTTGGTCCAAAACTGCCTGCAAGGCTGAAGTCAGCGGTTGAACACGCGTTACTGATGACAAATGGATACATGTTTTTATTTACAAAGCTCTGAATATCGGGCGTTTTAATATTAAGATGTAGCCATCCGAGCGCCTCTCCATGGCCTGTGTAGTTGATGAAAGAAGTCCCCTTGTTAATGAGTTTTATAATTGAATCCTTGGAAGTATATGATTGTGGATAATTGAAATGATATTCCTGGATTTTATTCGCGGCTGTCAGATAATTCGACGTGGCATATTTTATCTGTCCGTTCATATAATTCGCATAGCCCGCATCATAACCAGCGCTTACAATTGCCCTTGAATAAAAGTTATTCGTATCGGCATACTGGAATTTCTCATACTGAATTATCTTGTTAATTACAGTTTTCAGTTCAATAGTATCAGCCGCCGGCAACCTTCCGACATACATTTCAGGGATATAATCACCGTTCCCGTCAAACTCGGCGTAATACATGTCGGTTACATTACCGCTGCCTCCTGCTCCGTAGTATGGAATCCTTTTAACATCACCTATAATGAGAAGATATTCAGGTGGAGGATCATTTGCACCTGCTGATTTGTAGATTCTGGTGAGTGTATCTCTTATTGAGATATAATCACTGCCGGGACGACCGGAACCTTTATAGATCACTTGTAGCTTAAAACCTTTCTGTGTTTTCCATTTTAAGAAAGGAGCAAGCTGTTTTTTAAAAGCAATATCGGTTACTATTACCATCTTAACCGGCTTTGTCGAATATCCTGGTATGACATCGCCCGGATTGAAATTCAAAACTCCTTTATCGAGTGTGGAATTGAAGCTGCCTGATTGTGAAGAAAGTGATTTTGAAATGATATTCGGCGCATTGGAAAATACAATCTCAATAGTCATTGATGTTATAACCTCAATCGAATTTGAGCGGGGATTATATCTGACAGGTGAGATGTACAGGTTGGCGAGCTTATTGCTTCTTAAGATCCCGAGAGGTTCTATCCGTACAGTATCGGAAGCAATAATACCTCTGAGGGCATAAATCTTCTTATCTATTGAAAATTGACTCTTTACCTGTTGAACCTGTTTGGTTTCACTCTCCTGGGCAGGATAAAGAAGTCCTTCTATCTTCTTTGAGGAAGGAGTGATTTTTGTAGATTTTATATCAGAGATTTTTATTTTGAATCCCGATCCGTCAGGTATAGCTATCAGACGGCTGAATACCGGCAGTTCGGGTTTTCCCGGAATAGTGGAAGGAATATGCCCCGGAATTGAAACACGATAAAAAGTTCCTGATGAATTGATTAAATTGTCAACGTTAACCTCTGATATAGAATAGTTTATAATGACAGACTGATTTTCAATTTTTATCTCACTTTTAAGCAAATTACCATCAAGATGGAATTTGTAATTTTTTCCTGTCTGTCCGCTGGCTGATGCTGCAAAAACCA
>PMEC01000227.1:4483-16207 GCA_003155705.1 Bacteroidales bacterium | reverse complement strand
CTTAAATTCCTGGGATTTGAGCAGATATTTAAAAACTCTCTCACGACTCTGCCGATGGGTGGAGGCAAAGGAGGTTCTGATTTTGATCCGAAAGGAAAATCAAATGCAGAGGTAATGCGTTTCTGCCAGTCATTTATGCTTGAGCTGTGGAAACATATCGGCGCTGAGACAGATGTTCCTGCAGGAGATATTGGAGTAGGTGGTCGTGAGATTGGTTTCCTTTATGGAATGTATAAGCGTCTTTCAGGTGAACATACAGGAGTACTTACCGGTAAGGGGATTAACTGGGGTGGCTCACTGGTTCGTCCTGAAGCGACAGGTTACGGGTGTGTTTATTTTGCAAAAGAAATGCTTGCGACACGAGGTGAAACTTTTAAAGAAAAAAGAGTTGCAATATCCGGATTTGGTAACGTAGCATGGGGTGCCGCTTCCAAAGTAACAGAACTTGGTGGAAAGGTAATAACAATTTCAGGTCCTGATGGTTATGTCTATGACCCGGAAGGCATTTCAGGCAAGAAAATTGATTACATGCTTGAACTGCGATCCTCAAATGAAGATATTGTCAGACCCTATTCTTTTGAGTTTCAGGGTGTCCAGTTCCATGAAGGGAAGCATCCATGGGAAGTAAAATGCGACATTGCCCTGCCCTGTGCAACACAAAATGAACTTACCGGAGAAGATGCAGAAAAACTGGTAAAAAACGGATGCATATGTGTCTGTGAAGGTGCAAATATGCCATGCACACCAGAAGCAGTTGTGATCATTCAGAAAAACGGACTTTTATTTGCACCCGGTAAGGCTGCCAATGCAGGTGGAGTTGCAACATCAGGTTTGGAGATGTCTCAGAATTCAATGAAACTCAGCTGGAGCAGCCAGGAGGTTGATGGCAGGCTTCATGAGATAATGTGCAATATTCATGGCCAGTGTGTAAAATACGGGAAACGCGAGGATGGCTATGTCGACTATGTTAAAGGTGCAAACATTGCCGGATTCCTTAAAGTAGCCAATGCAATGCTTGATTTGGGAGTTATTTAATTTATTTAATATTTTTGATTTAAAAGGATCTTATTTCTGAGATCCTTTTTTTATATTTGCTTATTGTCTCCTATTCTTGTGCTATGTCGGAAACATCTTTAAAGCATAAAATAGCTTTGAGTCTGATTCCAGGTATCGGTGATATCAATGCCAGAAAGCTTGTATCTAACATTGGAAGTGTTGAAGGCGTATTTTCAGAATCATACAGGTCATTGATAAAAATTCCAGGAATTGGAAATAACCTTGCCAGATCTGTTTGTGACAGATCTTATTTGAAGATCGCAGAAATAGAGGCAGAATATGTCACTAAAAACAATATAAGAACATACTTTTACCTTGATAACGATTATCCTTATAGACTGCGTCAATGTGATGATTCCCCGGTAACTTTTTATTTTACAGGTTGTTGTGATCTGAATGCTTCAAAAATACTAAGTGTTGTAGGTACCAGAAACGCCACTCCAAGAGGGAAAGAAATTTGTGAAAAAATTATCAGCGGTCTGGCGGAAGGTCATCCTGAACTTGTCATTGTAAGCGGCCTGGCCTATGGAATTGATATTGCATCTCACAAGGCTGCTCTTAATAACAATCTTCAGACAATCGGGGTACTTGCACACGGATTCAGTACTATTTATCCATCGGTCCACCGGTCAACAGCTAACGAAATAACAAAAAAAGGAGGTCTTGTAACTGATTTTCTGTCANNGACATAGCCGGTTCATATAACAGAGATGTATTCGCAGTTCCCGGACGACCGGGAGATCAATGGTCGGCAGGTTGTAATAGTCTGATTAAAAATAACAAAGCAGCTCTTGTAGAAGATTCGGAGGATGTTGAATACTTTCTTACCTGGAAACCTAGCGGGACAAAATTGGCAGTCCAGCGAACCCTGTTTAATGAAATGGATGATTCAGAAAAGCTAATCTATGAGAATCTGAACCGAAATGGAGAAATGAATATTGACCTGCTATGCCGGACAGGTGATATTCCAATATACAAATTATCTGCATTACTCCTGCAGATGGAATTCAAAGGACTTATTAAATGTTATCCCGGAAATTTATATCGTGTGGTCAGTTGAATGAGATAGCAATTACAACAAAACTGTAATTAATGATTTATATCATGCTTAATGAAACTATTTTTAGCATATCTTTGAACTTTATATATCTGAATTACTGTTACTTATCACATATTATAAATTATTCTTATCATTTACTTTACAAATCATCGATCTCCAACCGATTTCCTTAATGTTTATTACTTTTTCAATCTTTTTCATAAGAAAAAAATAGCGGAAAATTTATAATCCAATAACTTAAAATCAACTATTATGGATCCAAGAGTACAACAATTCATGGCGATGATAAAAGCCAAGAATCCAGGTGAAAATGAATTTCATCAGGCAGTGCAGGAGGTAGCAGAATCTCTCATCCCCTTTATTGAGGATAATCCAAAGTACAAGCATGCAAAAATACTTGAAAGAATTGCTGAGCCGGAACGGACAATTATTTTCAGGGTCCCCTGGCTGGATGACAAGGGTGAAATTCAGATCAATCGAGGTTTCAGAATAGAGATGAACAGTGCAATAGGTCCTTACAAGGGAGGACTGAGGTTTCACCCTACTGTAAACATGGGTATTCTGAAATTTCTTGCTTTTGAGCAGGTATTTAAAAACAGTCTGACCACGCTTCCGATGGGTGGTGGAAAAGGTGGATCGGATTTTGATCCTAAAGGAAAATCCGATAATGAGGTTATGAGATTCTGCCAGAGTTTCATGACAGAGTTATTTCGTCATATCGGAGCAGATACTGATGTTCCCGCAGGCGATATTGGCGTAGGTGGCCGGGAAATAGGTTTTCTGTTTGGTCAGTACAAAAGACTTAAAAATGAGTTCACCGGTGTTCTAACCGGAAAAGGAATTGAATGGGGTGGTTCTCTCATACGCCCCGAAGCAACTGGTTATGGTGCAACCTATTTTGCCCAGGAAATGCTCTCAACCCGTGGTGAAAGTCTGAAAGGTAAAACAGTATGTATTTCAGGTTCTGGCAATGTAGCTCAATACGCTATCGAAAAAGTGACTGATATGGGAGGCAAAGCTGTAACTTCATCAGACTCTGATGGCTTTATCTACGATCCAAAAGGAATTGACAAGGACAAACTAGCATTTATTATGGAACTTAAGAATGTCAAAAGAGGAAGAATCAAAGAGTATGCTGAAAAATATGGAGTTGAATATTTTGAAGCCAAAAGACCCTGGGGAATCAAATGTGATGTTGCAATGCCTAATGCAACTCAGAATGAGATCAATGGAGATGAAGCAAAAACTCTTGTTAAAAACGGATGTATTTGTGTATCAGAAGGCGCCAATATGCCATCCACTCCGGAAGCTGTTGAGGTATTTATTAATGCCGCAATACTTTTTGGCCCCGGCAAGGCTGCTAACGCCGGTGGCGTTGCTACATCAGGTCTGGAAATGACCCAGAACTCAATGAGACTGCCCTGGTCCAGGACTGAAGTTGATGAAAAACTTCACACAATAATGAAAAATATTCACTCAACCTGCGTTAAGTACGGAACCAAAGAAAACGGATTCATTAATTATATTGATGGAGCAAACATAGGCGGTTTTGTAAAAGTTGCTAACGCCATGATTGCACAAGGTGTTGTTTAGAATATATTAAATTATAGAAAGAGGCTACATGTTTTTTGCAGCCTCTTTTTTATTTTTCATATTTTTGCAACCTAAAACAATCGCATGCAACTTATTGATACACATACTCACTTTTACCTTCCCGAATTTGACAATGACAGAGATGAAGCCGTGGAAAGAGCCATTGAAAACAAGGTCATCAAACTGCTCATGCCGAACATCGATATCTACTCTGTTGATGCAATGATTGCAACCGAGAAAAGGTATAAAGGAATCTGTTATTCAATGATTGGTTTGCATCCCACATCAGTCAAGGAAGATTATCTTAAACAGCTTGATGCTCTNNGAAAAAGCAGCTGAGCGCCCCTTTATTGCTATCGGGGAAATCGGAATAGATCTCTATTGGGATAAAACATTTATTAAAGAACAAATTAATGCCTTTAAAAGACAGGTTTCACTAAGTTTAAAATATAAATTGCCTGTTGTAATACATTCCAGAGATTCATTCCCTATGGTCTTTGAAGCTTTGAAAGAATTTGAAGGCAGTGGCATCAAAGGTGTTTTTCATGCCTTTACAGGAGATATCCTAAATGCTGAAAAAGCCATCAATATGGGATTTAAGTTAGGTATAGGAGGGATTATCACATTTAAAAATTCCGGGCTTGATGCGGTTGTAAGGGAAATAGGAATTGAAGATTTAATACTCGAAACTGATTCTCCCTATCTGGCACCAGCTCCCTATCGGGGAAAAAGAAATGAGAGCGCCTATATTTCCATAATCAATAAGAAGCTTAGTGAGATTTTAAGCATTGAAAGTGAGGAAGCAGCGTCAAAAACCTATAAAAATTCTGTTGAACTCTTTAAACTACCGGCGGATGAATAGAAAAAAGGAGATTTCAGTATTGCTTATTTACACAGGTGGAACAATCGGTATGGTAAATGACCCGGTTACAGGATCTTTGGTTCCGGTTGATTTTGAACACATTTCTGATCAGGTGCCTGAACTGAAAAAGTTTGGTTATAATATCAGATCCGTCTCTTTCAACCCGGTATCTGATTCTTCTAATATAGATCCTGAAATGTGGATAAAAATGGCCACAGTAATAGAAGATCACGTTGCGGATTATGATGGATTTGTGGTACTTCACGGGACAGATACAATGGCGTATTCAGCCTCTGCTCTTAGTTTCATGCTGGAAAATCTGCAAAAATCCGTTATTTTCACCGGATCCCAGTTACCGATTGGAGTTCTTCGTACTGATGGTAAAGAGAACCTGATTACTGCAATTGAAATTGCAGCATCACAAGATAACGGGAGGCCTATGGTGCCTGAAGTCTGTATCTATTTTGATAATAAACTTATGCGCGGTAATCGTACAACCAAGATCAGCGCCGAGCATTTTGATGCATTTGATTCTCCAAACTATCCTCCTCTTGCTGAGGTCGGCCTGCATATCAGGTTCAACAACAAATTCATAAATTTCCCTGATCCTCATAGAGATATGATAGTTCACAAAATATTCAACAACAATATAGCAGTACTTAAACTCTTCCCCGGACTGAATTCCAATTTTGTAAAGGCAACAGTAAATACGCCAGGATTAAAAGCTCTTATTATTGAATCTTTTGGTTCAGGAAATGCACCTACATATAGTTGGTTCACAGAAGAGCTTAAAGGCTTCATAGCCAGAGGTGGCTTAATCCTCAATATTACTCAATGCCATGGCGGAAGTGTTGAGATGGGACTATATGAAACGAGCCGTGAAATGCTCAGAGCCGGAGTATTAAGTGGTAAGGATATCACATCAGAAGCCTCTGTGACTAAGCTTATGAATCTGCTGGGAAGATATAATGACACGGATAAAATAATATCTTCAATTAGTGTATCAATGGCTGGGGAAATGAGCTGATAAGGTTTTTATTTGATAATATTTTTGTAATTTGCGCCGCCATTTTAAGGTATTTCGGAAGACACATTGGAGAGATGCAGGAGTGGTTTAACTGGCACGCCTGGAAAGCGTGTGTCCCGCTAGAAGCGGGACCGGGGGTTCGAATCCCCCTCTCTCCGCAAACCTGAATAAACCCCGCGACAGCGGGGTTGTTTATTTGACCGAGGTTCTGAAGCCCCGCTTGCGGGACTGAAAGAACCGAGGAAAAATAAACAAAACCCTTAAGGGTTTATTCAGGCTTGCAAGGTTCCACCCAGGGATCGCCACAGGCAATCCCCTATCATCCAAATGGTTTATTCATGCTTTGCAAGATTCACACCAAAATGGATCACCATTTTTATAAACTCACCCTTGTCTTCCTCCCTGTATTAGATGACAATTTGAATATCCATTAGTAAAAGAAATTTATAAGATCTTTCAAGCCTGAAATTGTAAGAGCCTCTACCAATCCGAAACCCAAAAATTGCACTTTGCAAAAATTATTATTTTTTAACGATTACCCTTTTAACATTTATTAAACATTTAATTATCAATTCCCTACAAAACATCACTATCTTTGCACAAACATTGAAAAGGAGTAAATTAATGACTATTTAGAAACACTACGGGAATAAAAATGCAATCTTCCTTGTCTAAACCGCACAGTCTTTAATTAGTATTGACCTATTATTTCCGGTGTATAAGCATTGCAACGGAAGAGTTAAATTTTATTTGTAACTGAATTATGGAAACATCATTAATGTTTAATATTAACAAAATCATAATGAATAGAATATTTATTATCATCTCACTGGCATGCTTAATCAGTAGTTCCGCATTTTGCCAGGACAAGAAATGGTCTTTGGCTGAATGCATTGATCACGCGTTGCAGGAAAATACTTCGGTTAAACAAGGACAACTTTCAAACAATGTAACTGCTTTAACTCTTGAGCAATCCAAAGCAAATTTTATACCGACTCTTTCAGCTTCAGGCAGCCAGGGTTTTAATTTTGGACGTACATTGGATCCGCACACGAATGTTTATGTTTCTCAAAACAACATAACCAACAATTTTTCAGTGAACTCCAGTTATAATCTTTTTACCGGTTTCCAGACAATAAACACCATTAAGATGAACCAGCTTAATTTAAAAGCAGGGACTCTGGACCTTGAAAAGACGAAGAAAGACGTTACTTTAAATGTTACCCTNNCAGGTTGATAAGACTCAGATTCTTGTCAATGCAGGGACTTTGCCCATAGGAAATCTTTATACTGTGCAGTCTCAGCTCGCTACAGATAAGTACTCCCTTGTGAATGCAGAAAATCAGTTGTCAATCTCTAAAGTCAACCTTATGCAACTAATGGAGTTACCTGTAGAACCTGTTTTTGATGTAGTCCGGCCCGATCTTAGTAATCTGATTGTTGAATCTGAAAACAAAACGGGTACTGATTCAATCTATTCAAAAGCGCTTAGGGTACAACCTGATATTGCCAGCGCTGCACTAAAAGTAACCAGTGCAGAGACAAACCTGAAAATTTCAAAGGCAGCCCTTTATCCCAGGCTATCATTATCCACAGGAATCAGTTCTGCTTATTCCAATAAAGGATCTCTGGGTTTTCAGGAACAACTTAAGGACAACCGGACCGAATCGGTAAGGCTGAATCTTTCTATTCCGATATACAGTCAGAGGCAGGTTTCCACAAATATAAAGAAATCACAGATCAGTATTAATTCAGTACAACTTGCTGCACTTGATACACGAAATCAATTGCGTAAAAATATTGAACAGGCCTACAACGATATGGTTGCCGCACAGCATAATTTTGAAGCCGTGCAGAATCAGTTAATAATGACAGAAACATCATATAATGATTCTAAACGAAAATATGATCTGGGGATGATCACTGCCACAGATTTTCTTATTGCAAAAAATAATTATTCAACTGCCCTTTCAAACCTTATACATGCTAAATACAATTATTTATTTACCACTAAAATCCTTGATTTTTATCAGGGTAATCCAATNNTCCTGAAGAAGGAACCATCCAAAGAAATAAAATGGGATACCAAACCAATAACCAGGGGTTCGATCAGTAACACTATAACTGCAACAGGAACTCTTCAGGCTGTGACTACTATTCAGGTAGGGACACAAGTATCCGGAATTATTTCAAAATTGTATATNNGTATTTGATGCCAGAGCAGCAGTTTACCGTCAGCAGATCCAGGTAAATCAGACTAAAAGAGACTATGAAAGAACGAAAGATCTCTTCGCTCAAAAGGTTGTTGCACAGACAGATTATGATTTAGCCCTTGATAATTATGAAACGGCAAAATCTTCATTGATATCGGCACAGGCGCAATTAAACCGGGCTATGATTAACCTGGGATATGCCACTATCCTTGCTCCTCTTTCAGGAGTTGTAATCAGTAAGAGTGTTGAACAGGGACAAACTGTTGCAGCAAGCCTTAACTCCCCGACTTTGTTTACAATTGTAGATGATCTGACTAAAATGCAGGTACAGGCCAGTATTGATGAAGCTGATATTGGACAGGTCAAGGAAGGTGAGAAGGTCACATTCACCGTCGATGCATATCCCGAGGATAAGTTTAACGGTTCTGTTAAACAGATCAGAATTGATCCGGTTATTGTTTCAAATGTCGTGAATTATGTAGTCATAGTTGATGTCCCTAACCCTGACCTGAAACTTATGCCGGGAATGACAGCTAATATTACTGTCACAGTCAATGAAGCTACTGATGTAATGAAAGTTCCGGTAAAAGCNNTTGAATCTATGAAGGAAAGAATGAGATCAGCAGGCACTTCCGAAACCGACATAAACACGAGGATTGATGCTATGAGAATTTCTTTAGCTTTCGGTGGTTCACCGACCAGATCGACTGGAGCTGGAGGTGGAGGAGGTTTTGGTGGCCCCGGTGGAGGCGGTGGTGGTTTTGGGGGAGGTGGGCAGACTGCTGCACCAGCTAGACCAAGAGTCTCAACATCGGGTCAGATATGGATAAAAGAAGGTGACAATCTAAAAGTAGTCAGGGTCCGGACAACACTGAAGGATGGTACATTTGCGTCAGTCGAAAGTCCTGAATTGAAAGATAGTATGACCGTGGTTGTTGGTGCTGTATATGATAAAAATCTTGATAAAGTTGCTGCTGCTGCAACAAATCCTCTGATGCCACAGGCTAGAAGAGGAGGAGGATTCAGATAAAATTATTGATTTAAAAATATTATTGCAATAGTTCAATTATATAATTTGTAAAATAATGCATCCTATTATATCTGTCCAGGAATTGACCAAAATTTATGACATGGGTGAAGTGAAAGTTCATGCATTGCGTGGAATTAATCTTGATATCTGCCAGGGTGAGCTTTCTTCCATCATGGGACCCAGCGGCTCAGGCAAATCGACATTTATGAATATTGTCGGTTGTCTGGATCTGCCAACCCATGGCAAGTACATTCTTGATGGGCAGGATGTCAGNNATGGAGGCTCTTAATATGGTGGGACTTTCTGAACGTGCCGGCCATTTTCCAAATCAACTTTCAGGCGGGCAACAACAACGTGTTGCTATCGCACGGTCACTCGTGAACAATCCAGTTATTATCCTTGCAGATGAGCCAACGGGTAACCTCGACACACGAACAAGTTATGAAGTGATGGGTATCTTTCAGCAGCTTAACAAAAAGGGTATTACAATTGCCCTGATAACTCATGAACCCGAGATTTCTCAGTTCACTTCAAGAAATGTTCTCTTCCGTGATGGCAAAATTTTTAAGGAGGTGAAAGTAGCAACAGTCAGGAATGCTGTTGAAGAACTTGCTGCCCTGCCTCCGGAAGATGATGATTTAAACGCATAAATTAAAGAAAATGAAAATATTAAATTTACTTGTTATCGCGTACCGGTCATTAAATAAAAACAAGGTGCGGTCACTCCTGACCATGCTTGGTATAATTATCGGAGTAGCTTCTGTTATTGCTATGATTGCAATAGGACAGGGTTCTAGGGATGCCATTCAAAAACAAATTGCCAGCATGGGAACGAACGTAATAATGATCTCCCCGGGAGCAGGTTTTCGCGGCGGTGTCGCAACGGCAGCAGGATCAGCTGTATCACTGAAAATGGATGACGTGAATGCTATTCGAGCAAATTGTCCTGCAGTGAAATATCTCAGCCCGGTAGCTCGCGCAAATGGACAGGTAATTGCTATAAACAACTGGAATACATCAGTTAATGGTGTTTATATTGAATATTTCGACATTCGTGATCTGAACATTGAGAGTGGAGCCCGTTATACTGACGAGGATGAAAAACGTGCTGCTAAAGTATGTATAGTGGGAAAAACTGTGTCAGATAATCTTTTTGGCGCGGATGTGGATCCAGTCGGACAGAAAGTCAGGATCAGGAGTGTCCCATTTACTATTATCGGTTTGCTTAAATCTAAAGGACAGAATTCAATGGGACAGGATCAGGATGACATCATTTATGCTCCTTACAGTACTATACAAAAACGTATGCGCGGTTCAAGCACAGATGTTCAGCAAGTATATATTTCCGCTATTTCGGAGGCTGATATTCCTGTCGCGCAACAACAGATTGACAGTCTTCTCCGGGCAAGAAAAAATCTTAGCTTAACTGAAGATCCTCCCTACATGATAAGGACTCAGACAGATATCGCTCAAACCGCAACTGCCACCTCAGGTACCATGATTACTTTGCTTGCAAGCATAGCCAGTATTTCATTACTTGTAGGAGGAATTGGAATTATGAATATTATGCTTGTTTCGGTAACCGAGCGTACACGGGAAATAGGCCTAAGAATGGCCATTGGTGCCAGAGGAAGGGATATCCTCAGACAATTCCTGCTTGAAGCCATGTTACTTAGCATCCTTGGCGGACTTATTGGTATCGCTCTTGGAGTGGGTGTATCAAAAGCTTTGGTACAGTTTTTAGGCTGGCCGGTTACTCTGACTTCCTATTCTATAATTCTGGCATTTACTTTTGCGACAATTATCGGCGTTTTCTTTGGCTGGTACCCTGCCAGAAAAGCAGCAAATCTTATTCCAATGGATGCGTTGAGGTATGAGTAATTGTGTTACACTTTGATAATATTCCGCTGCCGATTTTATTTAATCCACTGAAACACCATCTTGGGTTCATAAAAGATTATATCGATCAAAATCAGAATAGTAAGGAACATCTTAATAATCAGACATTAATTAAAGATCTTAAACACCTTGGCGGTTCATTAATGGATATATACTCCGGAGCTTTATCTTCTGATCTTGTCATTGATGAAATAATGAAATTTATTGAAACTAATCACCTGATTGATAAAGATCTTTATATTAAATGGGCAGGTAAAGACCCTAAAGAACTGAAAACAATTGAGTTGTCCGATGCTTCAAAATGGGTTCTGAAATATTCCGAAAATGAAGTAAGATTTGTTCATCCATTCCCTGCCCGTTACAGCCCCCATTCTTTCAGGGTCAAGGCTAATACGCTCAAGTCAGCAATACTATATATAATTTGTATCGGAAAAGACTATATCACAGAGGAGGATCTGAATATAGCCAGGGCAGTTGCAGGTTTATCCCCGGTTAAGGATGTGGTTGATGCTGAAGCAATAACGGAGATGATAGAGATACTCAGAGGTGTCTGATTGTCTGATTGTCTGTTTGTCTGTTTGTTTGTTTGTCCTGGGTCCTGCAATCTGTTTTTTTACTTTCGACTTTTTACTTTTTACTTTAAACTTGAAAAGGCGCCGTCAGCGCCTTTTCGTGATCCCGGGGCGACTCGAACGCCCAACCAACAGAACCGGAATCTGCCATTCTATCCATTGAACTACGGGACCATTTAATCATGGCAAAAGTATAATCTATAGCCCGGTTTTCCAACTTATTAATGATTTTTTAGGTCGGAAGGCCAACTGTCCGACAACTATCAATAATGAAATCTGCCAAAGTTTTTCTATTTTCGCTGTCCGATAAAAGCATATAATTATTCAAGATAAGAGCAAGATGGATTACAATTTCCGGGAAATAGAAAAGAAGTGGCAGAAATACTGGGAGGAGAACAAAACATTCAAAACT
>PMEC01000227.1:0-4476 GCA_003155705.1 Bacteroidales bacterium | reverse complement strand
ATGGGATGGGACGCTTTCGGACTTCCTGCTGAACAGTATGCCATACAGACCGGAACACATCCTTCGATAACAACAAAAAATAATTGCGATACTTTCAGGAGACAGATTAAAGAGCTCGGCCTCAGTTATGATTGGGATCGAGAGATCAACACCACTGATCCAAATTATTATAAATGGACTCAGTCAATTTTTATTAAACTCTACAATACTTGGTTTGATGATCAGCTTCAGAAGGGTCGGCCAGTATCAGAATTGAAAATACCGGAAGATATTTTGAAATCCGGGAAAGCCGGGGTAAGAAAATATATTGATTCAAAGCGTCTTGCCTATTATGATGATGCACAAGTCTGGTGGTGTTCTAACTGCAGGATTGTATGTGCAAATGAGGAAGTTTTGACAGATGGTTCGCATGAAAAATGTGGGAATATTGTTGAAAAGAAAAATCTGAAACAGTGGCTGCTTCGCATTCCTCTTTATGCGGAGAGACTGCTAAAAGGTATCGATGATCTTGACTGGCCTGAAGGTATAAAGGATATGCAGCGAAACTGGATAGGACGTTCATCCGGTGCCGAGGTAGATTTTAATCTGTACGGACTTGAGGAAAAACTGACTGTTTTCACAACACGACCTGATACTCTCTTCGGAGCAACATACATGGTCATTGCTCCGGAACATAATCTTCTTGATAAAATAACAACTCCTGAAGCCTCAAGATCTGTAATGGATTATATTAAGTCAGCATCTCTTAAATCGGATCTCGACCGGACTGATCTTTCCAAAGAAAAAACCGGAGTTTTCACTGGCCGGTATGCTATTAACCCTGTTAATCTGAAAAAGATACCGGTCTGGATAGCTGATTATGTTCTTACAGGGTATGGCACAGGAGCCATAATGGCAGTTCCGGCTCATGATACCAGGGATTTCGAGTTTGCCGAGAAATTCAATCTGCCAATTGTTTGCATTCAGGATCCGGATGTTACAGACGCTGACCAGAAAAAAAGAATTATAGCCGGCAAAGAATGCTGGACTGAGGATGGAAAATATATCAATTCATCCGATAAACAAACAGGCATAGATATCAACGGCCTTAACAAAGAAACCGGGATTTCTGAGATCACGTCCTGGCTTGAATCAAAAGGAATTGGCAAGGCTAAAATAAATTACAAAATCCGTGACTGGCTTTTCAGCAGGCAGAGATACTGGGGAGAACCCTTTCCGGTAATTCATTGGGATGATGGTGAAATAACTCTGGTTGATGAAAAAGAGCTTCCACTGCAGCTGCCGGAACTTGAGAAATATCTTCCCGGAGAAACAGGAGAATCTCCCCTCTCGAATGCAACTGACTGGCTTTCTGTAAAAGATTCATCAGGCCGTACAGGAAGACGTGAAACAAACACTATGCCTCAATGGGCTGGGTCATGCTGGTACTATCTTCGATTTATTGATCCAAAAAATGATAATCAGATTTTCAGTCCGGAAAAAGAGAAGTACTGGATGCCTGTTGACCTTTACATAGGAGGTGCTGAACACGCTGTCCTTCATCTTCTTTACAGCCGGTTCTGGCATAAAGTATTATTTGATCTTGGGATTGTTTCGACCGACGAACCATATAAAAGGCTTTTTAACCAGGGAATGATCCTAGCTTTTGCCTATGAAACTGAGACCGGGGCAAAAGTAGCCAGTGATCTTGTGGAGGAAAGGGATGGCAAATTTTATCATAAAGAGACCAGAGATGAACTCAGGCAGATTGTCGCCAAAATGTCGAAAACTCTCAAAAATGTTGTAAATCCCGATGATGTCACATCAAAATATGGTGCTGACTCACTGAGACTTTACGAGATGTTTATGGGACCGCTGGATGTGACAAAACCGTGGGATGACAAGGGCGTAAAGGGTGTATTCGGGTTCCTTTCCAGGGCATTCAGGTTTATTTCAAATCCTGAGAATATTCTCCCGGGCAGTGAGGAAGACCGCGAGATACTCAAAGGACTGCATCAGACCATTAAAAAGATTCAGTCCGATATTGAGAACCTAAGGTTCAATACCGCTATTTCGGCTATGATGATATTCTTAAATCTTATAATAAAAAAGGGTAAAATAACCTTGACAACCGCAGAAACATTCGTAAAGGTACTTTCACCTTTCGCCCCACATCTTTCTGAAGAGTTATGGTTAATTCTTGGAAATTGCAGCACAATTGCTTATGAACCATGGCCTTCTGTTAATGAGGAATATTTGAAAGAAGATGTTTTTGAATATCCGGTCTCATTTAACGGTAAGATGCGGTTTAAAATTGAACTTCCTGTTAATATGGATAAAAATGAAATAATCAGCATTATACTTAGTGACGAAAGGACAAAAAGATGGCTGGGAGATAAAGAACCCTCTAATATCATTGTTGTACCAAACAGAATAGTGAATATTGTCATAAAATAATCAGACCAAAATATTGGACCTGAATTCAGAATTATTACAAACATCCTCTTTGATCTTATGAAGATTTGTTTTCCTCTTCTGCTATTGTTTTCTCTGCTTTCCTGCAATAATGTATCAAAAACCAAACAAGCCGGCATTACTCAGACAGTGGATACAATTGCCAGGATTCCGGTTAATGACACTGCAAGATTGTTTGGGATACCGGTTGATTCGTACAGAATTTCAACTGGTAAAATCAAACCTAACAGGTTCCTGAGTGATATTTTAGCTAAATATGGAATTACTGATCAGGAGATTTTCTTCCTCATAAAGAATTCTTCCAAAATATTTGACGTGAGGGAAATCAGATCGGGTAATAATTATACTATTTTATCTGAAAAAGATACTATCGGGAAGGCCAGGTATTTTATTTATGAACATGACCCATCGCTGTTTTACATCTTCAGTTTCAACGATTCTCTCAATATTACGCCATTCAGACAAAAAGAAAATTCTGTAATCAGATATGCATCAGGGAAAATTGAAACATCTCTGTGGGATGCCATTATCGAAGCTAAACTAAACTTTGAACTGGCAAATGCTCTGTCTGAAATCTATGCCTGGACGGTTGATTTTTTCGGTTTGCAGAAAGGAGATGGTTTTAAGGTCATATTTGAAGAGAAATTTATCGGAGATCAGTCTTTTGGTATCGGGAAAATATATGGGGCGGAATTCGACCATTCCGGGAACAAAATATATGCTATTCCGATGATACAGGAAGGGAAAGAGAGTTTTTATGACAGCAACGGAAACAGCCTGCGAAAAGAATTCCTCAAGGCACCTTTGACATTTTCAAGAATTAGTTCCCGCTTTTCCTCAGGAAGAATGCACCCGATTCTGAGGATAGTCAGACCTCATTACGGAGTTGACTATGCAGCGCCTGTTGGAACTCCGGTAAAATCCATTGGTGATGGGATTGTAATATCGACTACAATGGAAGAAGAAGCCGGCAGAATTGTCAGAATTAAACATAATAGCGTCTATTCGACAGCCTATATGCATCTCAGCAATTTTGCATCCGGTATATTTGCAGGAACAGCAGTAAAACAAGGGGAGATCATAGGGTATGTTGGAATGAGTGGCATGGCTACAGGGCCACATCTCGATTTCAGGTTTTATATGAATGGCTATCCTGTCGATCCCCTTAAAGTTGATGCTCCGCCGGTTGAACCAGTTCTTGAGGAAAATACAGATAAATTTCAAAAGATAAAAACAGTTGTTTTAAGCCTCCTCGGAACTTTTAACTGAAAATTCCGGCAGTTTAGTTACTATATCCTCAATAACTTTAGGGTAATGCTGATATTCAAGGGCGTGAATTTTTTGTGCGAGAGTATCCGGGGTATCTGAAGGTTCAACCTTACATTTCACCTGAAAAATGACAGCGCCCTGATCATAAGATTCATTTACGAAGTGAATTGAGATCCCCGATTCCTTATCCCGGCTTTCTATTACTGCCCTGTGAACATATTCTCCATACATTCCCTTACCTCCATAACCAGGCAACAATGCAGGATGTATATTAATTATTCTGTCTTTATAGGGATCAAGGATATTATCAGGTACACGCCATAAAAACCCTGCCAGTACAATAAAATCTATTTTATAAAGCAGCAGGTACCTTAAAACTTTTCCTGTTATATAAAATTCCTTACGGTCGAAAAAAACTGACCGTATATTATGCTTCGCAGCCCGTTCTAAAACAAACGAATCACGTTTGTTTGACAATACGAGTGCAACTTTTACTGTATTTCTGGTCGAAAAGTATGCAATAATATTTTCGGTATTGGTACCATTGCCGCTAGCAAAAACTGCTATATTCCTCATTCTATGATAATTAGATTATTTGTAGTTTATTTCTATTTCTCAATATTAATTAATTATTTTACTGTCCATCAATTTATTATGGTATAACACTAATAAAAAAACATCAATTCGCTTGAAAAATATAGTACAAATATATTTCTTTGCACTGTCTAAAAATTATTATTAATTAAAAATTAT
>PMEC01000046.1 GCA_003155705.1 Bacteroidales bacterium | reverse complement strand
TCTTTTGGTAGATCAATGGATTGACTGTATCGACCCCCAATAAACTGGACAAAAATCTGATTTCAATTTAGTAATACTTTCTGATTTTCCGATGTCACAAAAATCTCATTTTCCTTTCTTGCTTTGTCAAGAGCAAGACAAGTAGCCACACGAGGCCTCATCGCAACCGAAGCTACTCTTGACAAAGAATCGGAAAATGCGAACGGGTGTTTATCGGCAAAATCAGGGAAAAATGTCTTCAAATATAAATAAGGGCTCTTTCTTTTTAATGATCTGTGCTTACGGCGATAATTGTAAATCAGATAGTAAGCAGCGAGCTTTTCTCTTGCATGATAAATACTGTCAAACCATGTTCTTTTCAGCAGCTCCCTTTCTAGACTACTATGCCAGGCCTCAATATAAGAGTTCTCCTGAGGGGTGGCAATATGCGTAAACTCTTGTATAATATCATTTTCTGTCAGGTACTTTCTTACATTATGGGCAAGAAACTGGCTGCCATTATCGTTGCGAATGATAATACCCTTTGTTGATACTCCCCGAAGGATCCCATCAAGGAGCAGAATGACATCAGTCTTCCTTATGCTGTATTTAAGAGTATGCCCCACAGCAAAGCGGGAATATACGTCCATCACAGTTAAGAGGTACGCAAATCGCTTCTCGCGGTCTATACGAACATATTTTATATCCATGACAAGGTATTCCAGTGGAGCTTTTGCATCAATGCACCTGAACTGCACAAACTGACGCTTCCCGGTTGTTGATACCCTTTGCTGTATTAATAGCAGATTTGCTTCTTGCATAAGACGATAAACCTTCTTCTTGTTGATTATGTAATCCAGATCATGCAGTTCCCATGTCATCTTTTCGTAGCCATAAAAGTCCAGATCACTTCCCAATATCTGACGTATATCCTCAGTTACTTCTTCGTTGGAGACCATTGTCCCATCCTTCTTTTGAGAATGTGTACTGGCTTGAATGCCTCTCTTGCCGGTTCTTGGCTGATAATACCAACTGCTCCTGGGATAACCAGACCATTTTAAGATCAAACACAAAGAAGTGATATTTAGATACTTATTGATCACGATCCGCTTCGTCTCTTTTGTTGAGCCGTTTTTTTTAGCAGCTCACTCTTGATCTCAATCTCCAGAGCCTGACGGGCAATGATCTTCTTTAATCGATCATTCTCCTTCTCAAGCTCCCTGATATCCGGATCTATCCGCTTATACTGCTTTTGAAGACCATCTATGCCTCCGTAATCAAACTTGTTCTTCCAATGATAATAAAGACTTTGCGCCATCTCGTACTTCCGGCAGGTAACTAACATGCCATTCTGTTCTACTTCACGCAAAATCTGCATCTTCTCTTCAACCGTGAAAACTCTTTTCTTCTTCATAATCCTTAAACTGGTTAAAATTAAACAATCTCCTAATCTCTTTAAAGATTATTTGTCCAACCTTTTAAGGGGCTAATACACGCAATTAAGTTCGACCTTCTGAAAAATAACTAATTATGGATGAATTGGAAGAATTTATTAAAAAAATTGATCAATTTGAGTCACTTAAATCAAGTTCACAAATTGATTTTTTCGCGTACTACCTCCTTATCGAAAAAAAGGCGGATGGGTTTGTCCCTAATGATATATCTGAATGTTTTGACTGTTTGCATCTAATACCTTATTCTAATATTCCCTCTTACCTTAGTTCAAAACTAAAAGGTAAACAGAAGAAATTCATCAGAAAAAATGGAAACAAATATTATCTTGAGAGATCATTTAAAATTTCCATCGATACATTAATTGGAATTCCAACGCTTCCTTCTTCAGTACAATCAGATTTATTTCCGATTGCGCTATTTGATAATACTAGAGGGTATTTAAAAATTATTGCTAATCAATCATTAGCAAGCTATAACAATGGAATTTATGATGGATCATCAGTACTTATAAGAAAACTCATAGAGATTTTAATTATTGAATGCTTTGAAAGATATAGTATTGAAAACAAAATCAAAAAACCGGATGGGACTTTTTTTTATTTAAGCGACCTGATCACTGAGTTTCTGAAAGAACCAAAATGGAATATTGGTAGAAATGCAAAAAGAGGACTTCCAAATATTAAAAAAATTGGGGATCAATCTGCTCATAACAGAAGATATATTGCTCGTAAATCTGACTTAGACGTTATCAAAGACGACCTCAGAATAGTAATAGAAGAATTAATACATATAATTGACTATGAAAATTGGAGAATATAAACAATTTCCAACAATCGGATAAAGTAATATATATGTAAGACAAATGTCTATTTACGATTCCATAGTTCAAACTAAAGGCTAAATCCCAAAATTTGCACAAATGCTAACACGGACAATAAAGNNGGTTATAAGACTTGTCACGGTTTTTGCAAGACGTTCCTGCTATCATGAGAACACAGTAAAAGGGGACATCACCGTGATGGCGCCGCTACTCTCAACAAAATATGTGTAAGGGGATAGGTGACCTGCTCTTAATAAACCTTGTACCGCGACACTCGTAAAACTCAAAAATCTTGCAACTTGACGGCAAAAACCGCGCCACCCCGCCGACG
>PMEC01000078.1:263-27232 GCA_003155705.1 Bacteroidales bacterium | reverse complement strand
AATCAATGGATCTTTATGCATCTTTCCTGATACTCAATATTATTTTATACTGATTATGAATATAAAATCATTATTTACCTTGAGAAAAACACTTCTTTATTTCATTTTTTTTATATTCATACATAACCTTAACGGACAGTCTTTGGAAAGGGATTCTTTAAGTGTTTCCCGTTTTGGCAAGGTATTCATTTACAAACAACCGGGAATCCCTGCCAATGTAATTATTCTCATCTCAGGTGAATCGGGCTGGAATGATGGGATTATTGAATTTGCAAAATCATTCGTTGATAAAAATACTATTGTAATCGGAGTAGATATTCTGACATACTATAGTCAACTGAGACCCCGGCGGGAAGAGTGTTTTATGGTAGCGCCTGATTTTCTTGAACTTGCTACTTCCGTTGAACGAAAGTATAATTTCACCGGATATAACCCGCCTGTTGTAATGGGCTATTCAAGCGGAGCCACACTGGTATACGGGATACTCGCGCAGGCAAGACCAGGGGCATTTATGGGAGGCATCTCTCTTGGTTTCAATCCGGAAATTGAACTACCTAAACGATTATGCCAGGCAAACGGATTGACCGAGAATGTCACAACAGCAGGCAAAAGTTATCATCTGCAGCCTGATTCTCATCTCGGAAATCACTGGATAGTTCTTCAGGGGAAAAAGGATAAGGTCTGCACTATTGATTCAGTTGCAACTTTTGTTAAAAAAGCCGTAAATGCCGAATTAATTGCAATACCTGAAGAAGGCCACAACTTTATAAAAATGGCTGACTTTATGCCTCAATGGAAGGATGCATATAATAGAATCTTAACAAAATACCTTTTTGCTCAGGGTGAAAATATCCCCGCTAATAAATTCACGAACGTTCCATGTATTATTATCAAAGAAAAAACTCAAGTCAAAAATGCTCCCGTTGCCCTGCTTTTTTCAGGCGATGGTGGCTGGTTTGCTTTTGAACAAAACATTGCTGAAAAGCTTGGAGCTTATGGTATTCCAACAATTGGCATTGATACAAAAAAATATTTCTGGAATAGAAAAACTCCTGAAAAAACAGCATCTGATATTGCTGAGGTGCTTAATTTCTATGGACATGAGTGGGGGAAGACAAAATTCATCATTATAGGTTATTCACAGGGTGCAGAGATAGTGCCTTTTTTAGTTACACATTTTCCTGATGGTCTGAAATCAGGAGTGATTTCAGCTGTAATGCTCTCCCCGGCGACTACCACTGATTTTGAAATTCACATAACCAATATGATTGGCCTGGGAAGCAGGCAGAACACCTACAGTGTGATTGATGAAATAAATAAAATGCCAAAGATCACCACTCTATGTATTTTTGGAGATGGTGAAAGAACCAATATCCCTGGCTTACTGAAAGGCACGTTGGTAAAGATATCTTTGATTCCGGGAGATCATCATTATCATGGCAATGCGGCTCTCATAGTAAAAACCATGAAAGACAATAATGTTTTTTGAGAACTTTTAATAAATAACCCTGCAGGTATTGCAAATCATTCCATAAAGCAATAAAAAATGATTTCAGTTCTAAAGACCTTTTTTGAAAAATTGTCGGCACTATTTACAGGAAATGTCAAAGCTGTTTTCAGATTTATTTTTACCGGGTTGTTTATCGGGCTGGCAGTATGGTTCTTTAACCACGAAAAGACAGAACTTCAGAGTGTCAGTACTGCTCTGTTTGCTGCAAACCCCGGGTGGATTATTGCAGGTTTTGCACTCGTTCTTTTTTATATTTTCATCCAGGGATTGATGTATATCACATCATTCGCAGCAGTAAATGCAAGATTGAATGTCTGGGATTCTATAATCTTATTTCTGAAAAGGAACTTCATAAGCGTCTTTCTTCCGGCAGGAGGAATTTCCTCTCTTGCTTTCTTCAGTACTGCAATTGAGAAAAAGGGGATAACCAGAACACAGGTATTGTATGCTTCCTCAATTTACGCTTTTGTCGGCATCCTGTCTGTAATAATTGTTGCTATTCCGGCATTTCTTTTCGCACTTCCCGGGAAAGACATCGGCTCAGGGAAAATGTTTGCGCTTGCTGGTGCAACATTAATAATCGCTGTATTCTTCATGGCGTATAAATCTCTGATTAATAAAACATTTCTTTTTAAATTGATTACCAGGATTTATCCGGATTCAATAGTTTTTATTGATGATATTATTAATAATAAGATCAATAAAGTACATTTTATTAATACAATAATAATTTCTGTTATAATAGAATTTGTAGGAATAGCACATGTTTACATCTGCATGGCAGCTCTTCATATTACACCATCATTATCTGCGGCAATTCTGGCCTATATCATTGTTGTTCTGTTTCTAATAATTTCTCCATTTCTTCGTGGACTGGGTGCTATAGAAGTCTCAATGGTTTTTATCCTCCATCAGACCGGATTGAGTAATATAGATGCAATTGCCGTGACACTTCTTTTCCGGTTTTTCGAATTCTGGATGCCACTTTTCACCGGAATGCTCAGCTTTCTCCTGAAGATCGACAGGCTTCTGATGAGGATTCTTCCTTCACTTCTTATCTTTTCTCTTGGTATCGTAAATATTATTTCCGTGCTTACCCCCGGCGCTCCTGAAAAATTACAGATACTCCGGGATTATCTCTTTTTTGACGTTGTGAATTTCTCAAACAGCTTTGTCCTGATAACCGGTTTATTTCTACTTGTTAATGCAACTTTTATGCTCCGGGGGTTGAGAACTGCATGGTGGTTTGCGATAATACTGAGTACATTTTCAATTATTGCCCACCTTACCAAGGGAGTTAATTTTTTAGAAGCCGGAATCGCTCTATTTGTTGTTTTTGCACTTTTTGTCACAAGAAAAGAATATTATGTCAGGAACAATCCAAGAATACGTACTATAGGAATACAAACTGCCATCCTGAGCATTGTAGCGGTAATGATTTATGGTACAGTCGGGTTTTATTTTCTTGATAAAAAACATTTTCAGATCAATTTTAATATTTTGCAATCCTTTCTTTATACATTTCAGAGCTATTTTCTTCTTGAAACCAGCCTGACTCCAAGGGATTCATTTGCAATTGATTTTCTTTATACCATAAAAATAAGTGGATTCTTTTCGATGGCTTTCCTGTTATATTCGCTCATCCGACCTTATGTTTTTAAAACCAATCCATCGGAGGAAGAAAAAGAAAAAGCTACCAGGCTTGTTCAACAATATGGCAGTTCACCTCTTGATTATTTTAAAACCTATTCCGATAAACAGGTTTTCTTACCTCCTGATATAAACGCATTTATATCATTTAAGGTTTGCAGAAGTTTTGCTGTTGTACTTGAGGACCCTGTAGCAGCCAATAAAGATGAAAAGATCAAAATTATTGCACTCTTCAGCAAGTTTTGTTATGAGAACGGACTGAAAGACATCTATTACCGTGTACCGAAAGAGAGTCTTGAAATCTATAAAATCTTTTCTAAGAAAAACCTATTTGTTGGTCAGGAAGGAGTGGTTGATCTTTCAACATTCAACCTTGAAGGAGGAGAGAAAAAATCAATAAGAAATGCACTGAACAAGATTTCCGAACAGGGTTACACATCAAAAATTCAAATTCCTCCGTTAAAAGACGGACTTATTCAGCAGTTGAAAGCAGTTAGTGATGAATGGCTGAAAATTTCTGAAAGAGATGAAATTGCATTTTCACAGGGGATGTTTGTTGAAAAAGAAATCAAGCAACAGGTTGTAATAACTGTTGGTACTCATGAAGAAAAGATAATTGCATTTCTTAATATTATACCTGATTTTACAAAGAATGAAGGCACATACGATCTTTTGCGGAAAACAAAAGATGCTCCCAATGGTATAATGGATTATATTATCGTTGAACTATTTAAATACTTTAAGTCACAGGGTATTCAATACGTAAATCTGGGGTTTGCTCCAATGTCGGGAATTGATGACCCTCATACTTTTCCTGAGAGGTCGATGAAATTTGCTTATGAGAAAATCAAGTCATTCTCTCATTACAAAGGTATGCGGGAATATAAGGAAAAGTTCAATCCGGTATGGAATGAAAAATACCTGATCTATGATCATGATTATGATCTATTACAAATTCCGGCTGTACTGGCCCGGGTTATTAAACCATTTTAGTTCATAATTGTTTATCCGCTGAGGCAGATCTATTCTCCCTTTAGAATCTGGAAGGAAGAGCCTTTTCTCATTCAGAATTGATGTTTTAATTATTTAGTACCTTTGCAGCACTTTTTAATCGGAGAAGTATGACAATAACTTCAAACCTACCCCTTTCAGAACTTGATGGACGTAATTTATATTACACTTTTGTTGCAGGTGCCAGGAAAGTTATTGCTCATCAGATTGAACTTAATAAAATAAATGTTTTCCCGGTAAACGATGGAGACACTGGCACAAATCTGGCCTCAACCATCAGATCTGTAATTGAATCTCTTCATCCTCACAGATCCTATAAAATAACTGCCGACAGAATTGCCGAGGCAACATTAATGAATGCAAGAGGAAACTCAGGAATTATTTTTGCCCAGTTTTTTTACGGACTGAGTAGCGAAACAGCCGACTGTAATACTGTTAACCTGAAACAATTTGCCGAAAGTCTTCAGAAATCTGTCAAATATGTTTATGAAGCGGTGGCAAATCCCGTGGAGGGAACAATGCTGACGGTCATTAAGGAATGGGCAGATTATATTTACGAAAGCTGGCATAAGTATACAGATTTCGATCAGTTGTTGCTGGGTTCCTATGATGTTCTGAAAAAGTCTCTTTCTGAAACAAAAACCAAGCTTAAAATTCTTGCCAAAGCGAATGTTGTTGATGCCGGGGCAAAAGGTTTTGTCCTATTCGTAGAGGGGATTATCGAGTACATTCACACCAGAAATTTTAAGGAACTTATTCAATCTAAAGCTGAATCAGTAGCTCTTCCAAAAACAGAAGAATTATTATCAGAAAATGTGACTTTCAGATATTGCACTGAAGCGATTCTTAAAAACACTTCGATAAGTCAGCATGACATGATGGTTATGCTTGAAAAGTATGGCGATTCAGCCGTTGTCGCCGGTTCTGATAAGATGAGACGTATTCATGTTCATACAAACAATCCGGCTGATCTTTTTTATAACCTGAAGGATTTCGGAACAATAACCTTTCAGAAAGCTGATGACATGATCCGTCAGAGTGAATCTGTTTTTAAAAGGAAATTTAAAATTGCTCTTGTTACTGATTCTACGTGCGACCTTGAAGAGGAGATTATTGATAATTACCAGATCCATATGCTGCCGATAAACATCAGTTTCGGGGATAATCATTATCTTGATAAGATCACTATCCGACCGGATCAGTTTTATGAAATGCTAAAGGATTCCCCAGATTACCCCAGATCTTCTCAGATCAATGAAAAATCATTTATAAATCTGTATTCTCATCTTGCTTCACATTATGATTCAATTATTGCTGTCAATCTGTCTGATAAACTTAGCGGGACTTTTCATACAAGTCAGAAAGCGGCACAGATTGTTAGCAGGGAGTTTGATAAACCTATAACTGTTATTAATTCAAAGGGCATTTCAGGTTCAGTAGGCCTGATCGTCCTCAGGATTGCAGAAGCTATTGAAAAAGGCTTCTCGCACGACCAGATAATAGCACTGGCAGAAAAATGGGTAAGTGATACAAAACTCTATGTTACTGTATTGACGGTTAAGTACCTTGTTCGGGGTGGGCGTCTTTCTATAGCTAAAGGATTAATTGCAAGACTATTACATGTCAGCCCTATCATTTCCCTTGACGAAACCGGAAAAGCAATTGTCTTCGACAAAACTTTTAACCGTAAAGCCAACATGGAGAGAATAATGAACCATATCCGACTTCAGACAGAGAAGAAACCAATATGGAATTATATTGTAATGCACGCCAATAATCCTGAAGCGGCAGAATGGTACAAAACCAGAATGGAGTCTTTAACAGGGAAAAAACCTGCATCCGTGGTAGATATCTCCCCTATTATAGGTGCAAACGCAGGAACAGGAGCTTCCGCAGTTGCTTTTATGAAAGAATAATAAATCTGATGCTTTTCATTCACATATATTTGCAGGCACTGCTGATCATCCTGATCCTGATGTCAGTTCTCTGGATCGTAAGCATTATTGTTAAAAATGTAAGCATTGTCGATTTTTTCTGGGGTCTCGGATTCGTTATTACCTGCATATTCTACTTTCATAATACAGCTGGATCAGATACAAGGAAAATTCTTCTTACAACAATGGTTTCAATCTGGGGCCTGCGACTTTCGGCTTATCTCGCCTGGAGAAACAAAGGTAAAGGAGAAGATTTCAGGTATCGTGAGTTTAGAAAAAAATATGGAGAAGACAGGTATTGGTGGATAAGTTTTTTTCAGACATTCCTTCTGCAGGGTTTACTTATGTGGATGATAAGTGCTCCTCTTCTTGGCGCCCAATATTCAGGATCTGACAAACCACTTGGGATTCTTGATTATCTTGGTGTAATATTCTGGCTCACAGGAGTCTTATTTGAGGCAGGCGGTGATTTCCAGCTTTTAAAATTCAGGTCAGACTCTGAAAATAAAGGAAAAGTACTGAACACGGGCCTGTGGAAGTACACTCGTCACCCCAATTATTTCGGAGATGCAGCTGTATGGTGGGGTTATGGGCTGATCTGTCTGTCAGCAGGAAGTTATATTCCGGTTCTTGGTGCATTACTTATGACAGGCTTGATAATTAAGGTATCGGGAGTTGCTCTTTTGGAAAAAACTCTTGTTGCACAAAAACCTCAATATAAAGAGTACATCGAAAAAACTAGTGCTTTCATTCCGTGGTTTCCAAAAAAGTAATCCCTCATCGGATAAGCCTTATGAACATATTTGCAAGGAAATGGGTCCTTCCACTTATAACTCTTTTGATAGTTGCGATTATGCTTAATTTTTCAAATAAATCCCCTAATAAATATAATAGTGATATGAAAGCAATTCAGGTCGGTGATATGATACCGGAATTTACACTGCTTGATCAGAATGGAACTCTGTTCGATATAAAAAGTGTCCTGGGAAACAAGAAACTTGTGGTATATTTTTATCCCAAGGATGACAGTCCGGGATGCACTAAAGAGGCATGCTATTTTCGTGATCTCTATGAAGTGTTTAATGCGACTAATGCTGTAATCATTGGAATTAGCGGACAATCTGTAGAAAGTCATAAGAAATTTGCCGTTAAGTACAGGCTTTCATTTACATTGCTAAGTGATAGTGGTAATAAGGTGAGGAAGTTATTCGGGGTTCCAACAAATGCATTAGGGCTACTTCCGGGAAGGGTCACCTATGTTGCGGACAGGCAAGGTAAAGTGGTTTATATTTTCAACTCCCAGGCTCAGGCAGAAAGACACGTTGATGAAGCATTAAAAATTCTAAAGGAGCTTAACTAGTTGATGATATAATTCCAATAACTATTCAAATTGTAATTTAAGTTTCAATTTGTTTAGTACTTTTATTCCGCTTAAAAAAGGAAAACTTTTGGAAACAGGAAAGCTCATCTCTCCATCCCGTGCTATTGCCATTGTTGTGTCTAACATGATAGGTACCGGGGTCTATACCAGTCTTGGTCTCCAGGCAGCCGGAGTACATTCTGTTTTGGCACTTCTATTCATCTGGATAACAGGAGGTTTGGTAGCGCTTTGCGGAGCTCTTACATATGGAGAACTGGCAGCCAGAATTCCAAAATCAGGTGGTGAATATGTTTTTCTTTCAAGGATTTTCCATCCCTCCTTTGGGTTTCTTTCAGGTTTTATTTCTATGACTATTGGTTTTGCGGCCCCTATGGCTATTTGTGCAATAGCCCTGGGAACATATGCCGGGAATCTGATTCCGCTGAATCCTATGGTTATAGCAATTTCTATTATTATCATTCTCACTGTTCTCAATTCCAGCAGCTTCAGGACTGGTGCAAATTTTAATTTTGCAGCCACAAGTATAAATATTGTCCTTATAATCGCACTATGTGCTATGGGATTTATTAAAGGACATCATGCCGGATTCAACTTCACATTTCATCAATCTGATTTTAAGCAGATCATGAATCCTGCTTTTGCAGTATCTCTGGTATATGTCTCTTTTGCCTATTCAGGTTGGAACTCAGCGGCTTATATTACTCACCAGGTTAAAGATCCGGTAAAGAACCTGCCATTAATTTTAATTACAGGGACTCTGATCGTGATGACGTTATACACTCTTATGAATTTTGTCTTTTTATATACAGTTCCTCTTCCGGATCTTGAAGGGAAAGTAGATATTGCATTCATCGCAGCAAAGAATATTTTAGGTGCATCGGGTGGCAAGTTTGTCGCTGTCCTGATTTCGATAGGATTAATTGCCTCAATAAATTCACTTCTGATTCTTGGTCCGCGTGTTACACAAGCTATCGCTGCTGATTATAGTCCGTTGGGATTCCTCGGGATCGAGAATAAAAACGGATCTCCGTTTTATGCAACTATCTTACTGACAGTTGTTGCTCTTGCCCTCATCGGGACCTCAACGTTTGAACAGATAATGACTCTAATTGGATTTACACTAAGCCTCTTCACAATCATGTCGGTTACCGGAGTATTTGTTTTAAGATATAAAATGAAAAAGAACGGCGAAGATTTTTATCATACTTTCGGATATCCGTTTATACCAATTTTCTTCATCCTGGTTGAGGGATGTATGATGGTCTATGTTTTTTTTAATAAGCCTGTCCAATCATTGATTGGAATAGGTATTACACTTATAGGATTATTAGTTTATTTTTTATTGATAAAATCAAAAAGATATGTCAGCTTATAAAAGTTTTCTTTGGCTTGTACTCATTGCATTACTGACCGTTTCATGTAATCAGAAACCCAAAAAGGTCGCAGAGATTATTGTGCCAAAACCTTATTCAGTACCTTTCGATACTCTGAAAAATGATGTGGTTTCTTTCATTTCAGGGATGCAGCATGGTAAATCAGGCTGTCTTGCCAGGCTGGACTCCATAACAAAATGGAAGCAGTTTGCAATACGTATGGATAGCGGGTTTCTTGATCTCGATACATCACGTTTTGCCAAAATGGAAAAATGGGCAGACAGTGAACTCATTGATTGTCACGGAAGCACAACTCTTTTCTATCCATTCGGTGGGCCTGATTTTCTCAATGCAAATATTTTTTATCCCAATTCCGATATATATATTCTCATCGGGCTTGAACCGGTGGGTGTTCTGCCTGATTTGTGCAATATGTCTGTTGAACAGATTAACAGATATCTTGAAGATGTCAGATTTTCACTTAAGGATATTTTTAAGCGTAGCTATTTTATTACGGGGAACATGATAGGCGCCCTGAAAAAGAGTAGTGTAAATGGAGCGGTTCCTCTTATTTCTCTGTTTATTGAGAGAAACGGATATAATATTGTTTCAATAAAAAATATTGGAATTGATAGTAATGGTACCTGCCAGCCGGCAGATAGTCTGAAAAATATTAAGAACTTTACCCATGGCGTCAGAATTGATTTTGCAGCTGATACGGGAAGAAGAGTTCAGTCGGTTCTCTATTTTCAGACAGATATTTCAGATGAGGGATTAAAAAAGAATACGGAATTTCAAAAATATCTTTCAATGCTGCCTCAAAGCTATACATATCTGAAAGCCGCATCATACCTGATGCATGGAAAGGACTTCTCAATGATCCGAAATACTGTTTTTGATAAAAGCAAGAGTATTCTTCAGGACGATTCTGGTATTGCTTATAGGTATTTCGACAAAACAAAATGGGATATTCATCTTTATGGCTCATATACAAAACCCGGGAAAGAATTCTCATGGATTAATGAAACTGATCTGTCAAAGGCTTATACTGATCCTTCAGTGAAACCAGTTCCGTTTACCCTGGGTTATAACTGGAGAACACAGCATATTAACTTATTGTATGCTGTTAGAAAATAGAAGAAGAACCCAGTAGATAGGGTGAATTGGAAGATAATATTTGAAGTTATTCTTTTCGCCTTAAATTCTACGTTCTTCTCAATAAGCTTCTTATAATTGTTATATTTTTATTATATTATTTATAATAAGTTTAAATACTTATTTTGCTGTTGTACGGATTCCAAAACCCATTATATTTGAAACTTCGTATTAAAATATTACAGCGCATAATAATTGTGTTATTATGATAAATCCCGATACAATAATCTGGTTTAAAGAAAGCATTGTGATTTTCTTCCTCACATTTCTTCATGAGGATGCAGCTATTCTTGCTGCAGGATTTGCTAAGGTTGAAAATGGTCTTCCGTTGCTTTTCGCGTATGTGCCAGTTTATCTGGGGATTGTTGCCGGGGATGTGCTTATCTATGGACTGGGTCGTTTAGCGCAGTCGAATAAATGGTTGAGATCGAAAATTATCGGGCCAAAAGTAGAACGTATAAAATTATGGTTAAATACTCATCTTGTACGTGTACTCGTTGTCTGCAGGCTGACCCCGGGACTACTTTTTCCTACTTTTGTTGCATGCGGATGGTTTAAGATACCTTTCTGGCGTTTTACGACAGTATCAATTATTGCCGGTGCTGTATATTCATCCATTGTACTTACAATCGTAATTCTGTTTGGCCATCTTGTACTGTTCCACCTTGGATACTGGGCGTGGGGCGTTGTTGCAGTTATTGTAATTGGGTTTGCTATAAGGAACTTCTTCAAATCGAGGTTGAGTAAAACAGCTGAAAATGTAATGGGCGATATCCCGCCATCATTCATGGATGTAATAAGAAAATACATTCCTTCCCTGAAGAATAAATTCAGCGGAATGCCTTCACTTGAAGGGCTTAAACGTGTTGTCTCTTCTGCTGAAAGAATCCCGAATAGTATTCTCTATATTCCGGTCGGTTTACGATGGTTTCTGTTAGCAATACGATACAGAAGTCTTACACTTCCGACAGTTTCAAATCCCATGATAGAAACCGGAGGTTTTATGGGGGAGTCTAAAAGTTCTGTAATGAATATGGTTGGAAATGACCAGAAAGAGTGGGTATCAGAATTTGTAACACTTCCGCGAACCGGTGAAGATGCACAAAATGACCTTGATAAGGCAATTTCACTCATGGAAGAAAAAGGGCTGGACTTCCCTATTGTTGCAAAACCTGATATTGGATGGAATGGCTATGGTGTAAGACTTGTGGATGATAGTATTGATCTGCATAAATATATTGCATCGTTTCCGACAAATGAAATAATACTGCTACAGCGACCAGTGCAACATGATGGTGAAGCAGGAATATTCTATGTACGGATTCCCGGAGAAAATACGGGCAGATTATATTCCATTACTTTAAGGTATTTTCCGTATGTGATAGGCAATGGGAAACTGACTCTTCGTGAACTGATACAAACTGACCCAAGAACAAAATTAAGGGCTGATTTTTATCTCGGGGGCAAATCTAACCACCTGGGATTTGGAAAAGAAGATCTTGAAAGCGTACCACAGGAAGGAGAACTTATAAGACTCGCTTTTATAGGAAGCCTTCGTGTCGGTGGTCTATATCGCGATGCTGGTAATTTGATCACTCCTGAGCTTACTGATAGATTTGAAGGCATTGCCAGGAGTATGCCTGAATTTTTTTACGGAAGATTTGATATAAGATTTGAATCGACAGATTTACTTAAAGAGGGAAAGGGATTTAAAATCATTGAAATTAATGGAGCTGGCGCTGAAGCAATCCAGGCATGGGATCCGGATGTTCCACTCTTTAAACTTTACAGCGAGTTTTTCAAAGCTCAGAGCCTCTTGTTCAAAGTTGCAGCGCTAAACAGAAAAAGAGGATTTAAACCAATGTCAATAAGGGGATTTCTGAAAGCCATAAAGCGCCAGAACAAACTTATTGAGCGCTATCCAGCTGCCGGATAATACCAGTCAAATACCAACTTCAAGATTTTGGTATAATAAAGAAATTGAGCTTCTGAAAAAACCTAAAAAGTAGTTTTACTTTCCTTCAATGAGATTCTTTTTTATGAAATCCAGGAATACAGGGTAGTCTGTAGGGAGCGCCCCGTGTCCGCCTGAATGCATATAGTAACCTAATGTACTCATAATTGGTTTCCCTGCCGGAGGCATTTCGTTTGTTTCAAGGCCATGGGTCCCTAATAGTTTAAAGACTGGTCCTGCTGCGATCGCAGCCAGAAATTCTCCCTTTGGGTCTGACCAGAAATCTTTGTCTCCTGTCTGAAGCAGTACCGCACGGGGGGCAATCAGGGAGAGCAGCATATGGGCATCAACTGGAAATTCATTAACCCTGTCTCCATATTTGCCATAGTTTCCGCAGAATTGATAAAAATATCGTGTCGAATCCGCAAGATGTTTGATTGTCTCTCCGTAATTCCGTCTGCTTAATGCCGCACCGCCTTCGCCAGAACAGCTTGCGATGACCATTGCAAACCTTGGATCTTTTGCTGCTGTCCACAAGACAGTTTTTCCAAGCCTGGATACACCAAATAAAGCCACCTTCTGAGCATTGATATCATTGTCTGTCACAAAATAATCCATAGCTCTGCTTAAACCCCATGCCCATGCGGCAATTGCACCCCATTCACCTGGCCCGGGTTTTGAAGTGCCGGGTTTGAGATAGTAGCCCCTGATTCCGTACTTTATTCCCCAGGCAAAATCAGGTTCAATATCGCCATAATAAACTGTTGCCACTCCAATCCCTTGTTCTATAAAAGGGAGTATGTTAAGCCTGCCAAATGGCGAATTTTTTGGTGCCGGAACACGTTTCCCATCTCTGCCCCAAATAAATCCATTTTTTATACCCTGATCCTGAATGGTGCTTTCATTTGCTGAAAAACTGACATTAAGTAACAAAGGTACTTTGCCTTTTGCATTTGCAGGAAGATAAATCAGAAGGTCCATTTTATAGGAAGAGGTGTCTTTTGTGAAATATACGGTCACCTGACGTCTTATAGCCTTCCCCTCAAAAGCGGGATTTCCTTTTTCAATGACTTTAAAGGTCATATCCTTTGGGACAGCCGGACAACTTCCAAACTGGTTTTCTTCATACAGTTTTACAATCTCAGGCCTTCGCTTATCATACCATGTTTTGGCATTTTGAACCTTTTTCCCGTTCAGCAGAATAAGAGGATCCGGAAGAGTATAAACCCCGACTGAATCTTCCGAATAGTTGACAGGAATCCCTGCAACAACCCTTGCAGGAGGATTCTGGCAAAAAGTACGCGGACAAATAACCAATAAAATCAAACTCAACAGGCTCATTTTGAAATAAAATATTTTCATGGCATTTAGAATTGATGTGATCTCCTAATTTCTCTGTTTTATTGCCCTCAAGTTACGAATAATATGTATTAGGAAATTATGAAGATATTATTCTAACTTTGGTTGAATTAATAATAATAATTATGAAAAAGCATTTCTCCGGATCACTTATTCTATGTGTGGTTTTTCTTTTCTCATCATCAGCATCCGGCCAGATTGGAACACGATTCCCATCTGAGAAAAAAATCGTTAAAGATCCGGTAACAGGTACGGAGCTTACATTTCTTACCAGTAAACCGGCAGGTGATTCGAAAATTTATCAGACTCATCCCCAATGGACCTCCGATGGAAACTGGCTTATCTTCCGTTCCAATCGTGTCAGGGGTGAAGCTTTTGCCGTAAATGAAAAAACGGGAATCATTGTTCAGGTGACAGAGGGAGGTTTTACAGGAATGCTATGTATAGCAAGAAAATCTATGAAATTGTTTATAATGCGCTTCATAAATACCGGGAACACTACTCAACGTAGTGGAGCTATGCAGATTATTGAAGTGGATCTCGCAAAATTATTTAAAGACAGTGAGTCAGGAACATTGAAATCTGCAAGTGTTTATCAGAGAATTTGCGGCACTATTCCCGCCGAAATGGGCGCCGGCGGAGACATGGCTCTCGATGCAAATGAAGATCTTGTCTATTATCGTGTTGGCCGTACTGAAGCTGCTAAGCACATTCCTGAGGGTACAAAGATTGAACCAAATTTCGGGCCACGGAATATGGGTGCCGGTCCTGCCGGACTCATGAGCATGAATATCTCAACAGGAGAATTGAAGTATATTGTTTCTGTTCCTTTTCAGATCGGTCATGTCCAATCTAATCCATGGGTTCCAGGCGAAATAGTTTTCTGCTGGGAAACAGGAGGAAAAGCACCACAACGTACATGGACAGTCATGGCAGATGGAACCGGGTTGAGACCACTCTATCCTGAATCTGCATATGAATGGATTACCCACGAAGCCGTTATAACAAAAGATGAAGTTGCAATTTCAATTATGGGACACAGGAAGGTAGGAACTCCCGAGATACCGGCTGATCCTGCCAACCCCGGTCAGGAGAAAGGCTGGGGCCCTTCAGGCACACGCGAAAAACCAACAGGACTGGCCATTGTTAATTTAAGAACCAGGGAGATGACAATTGCAGGACAAACGGCCAGCGGCAGCGGACTATGGCATGTCAATGGCTCCGAAGACGGCCGCTGGGCCGTAGGTGATGATTTCTCGAGAAGTATCTATCTGATTGACAGGCACACACATGAGATGATAATGCTTTCAACAGGTCACAAAGAAACTGCTGCAGACCATCCTCATCCAACATTCTGCCCCGATGGCACAAGAATTGAAATTCAGTCAGCAATGCTTTCGGAAGATAACAAGTCGATGAATATCTGTATTATTCCTGTCCCTGATTCATGGTTAAAAAGAAAGTATGATACACCTGTAAAATGAAAGATATATTCAGACATATTGCCGGTTATACCCTCGGGATCACCATCTTCGCTTTTCTGATACCCTGTGGTTTAATTGACCTCTCAAAGATTGATCATCAGGTTTTAAAAGTTGTACTTATTAACTCCGAGTTGCTACGGAAAGTAATATCCCTTCCCGTATTTCTTGTCGGAACGGTCTTTATGATCTGGTCAAATATTTTTTTGTTCACGATCGGTAAAGGAGGCCCCGCTGACGGTTTTAATATTTCAATAAGCCCACGGTCCAAAAAACTGGTAACAACAGGGCCATATCGCTACAGCAGGAATCCGATGGTGTTTGGAGCGTTTTCGTTATATACGTCGCTTGGAATATTTTTAAATTCTGTCATTTGTCTGATAATTATTTTGATTTTTGTTTTTTTTATTATTTATTATCTGCGATTATCTGAAGAAAAACGGTTGCTGAAGGATTTTGGTGATGAATATTTAGATTATAAAAATAAAGTTCCGATGATATTCCCCGGAAGAATTATAAGAAAATAATTCACAATATAAATGTCTCGCAGAGTACAACGCTTCCGGTGTCATGCATATCTAACGCTCTAAGCGAAAGACTCCCAAAATGAAGAGAGAGAGATTCCTCGCTAAAGCTCGGAATGACAAGGCATTGTTGATTGACAAGGGGATGGGAGAGCGGGCGGCGCCCGCTCTCCCATCCCCTTCTTTCCAAAAAGGATAAATGTCATTCCGAACGTATTCGCCGGTATAGTCTTTTTCGCAAGTCGAAATCGGGTAAAGCAAGACAGGCGAAGAAGTGAGGAATCTCCTTGAGCATATCGCTATCTTTTATCAGGCACGTTTGATTCTCCTATAAAAAATTCAAAATCACTAAAAAATTTAGTAAAATCTTTGTCACAAAAATACTGATCCTGACATGTAGCAATATATGGTATTGCTAACAGATAATTTAAAAAAATCTACCATGTCAAGAAGTATTTACACCCAAAGAACAATTTCAGCATTAGATCCTGGTCAGCTTTCACCCAAAGCAGACCAATATGTTTCTGAAATCATTAAATTGATTCCTGCAGACATTATCAGTGTTTATCTTGCGGTTTTTAATCTTATAAAAACCAATCATCAGAATCCCGAAAACAATAGTGTTATACAATTGATTGTTTTTGGATTGTTCCTTTTGATTACACCTTTCTATCTGAAAAAAATTGCAAAAATTATTTCGACAAAGCAAATCGTTTACTGCATGATTGCTTTTATTTTATGGGTGCTTTCTTTAGGCGGTCCGGTAGAGGGACAAACATTTGCCGGGTATTCGACGCAATTTTTAGGTGCAGTTTTGCTTCCTATATACACTTTATTGATTCCATTTATATATAATCAGACTGAACCCAAATAACCGAAATAACATTTTATAACCTTTTTATATGCGAACATTCAAAAATTTTCAAAAGGAAACAGGAATCAGATCCAGATTTACGGGTAAGCGGATCGTGATGTTTGCCTCTAAAGCTACTCACAAAATGATTTCGACACTAGCAAACAAAGCTTCTTTAAAGTTTGCCTCATTCGGTGATTACAGGAAAGGTGATGAAGATTATACAAAAGCATTTGATGAGACAGATGGAATTGTATTTGAACAATTGGGGATTATAGTTGTGAATGGAAACAGAGAAAAACAGGTTTCTGCTCTGACCGGATCGTCACCTTCAAAAAACACCTTCATCTATTCTGAACCAGAAAGATATGTCTATGCATTGAATGATCCATCTGAAGAACTTAAGCAGGATTTTCAGACGACTGTCCGTAACAAAACCGGGGACGTGATCCATAAATCCAAATCTTTACATTCAAAAAGTGGTTCTTTCAGGGATGATGCCACTGCTTCATGGGGAATTCACGCGACTAATGTCATTAATTCAAAATTTACCGGCAAAGGAATAAATGTTGCAATCCTCGATACGGGTTTTAATCTGAACCATCCTGATTTTACGGGAAGAATTTTGAATTCCAGATCATTTATCAAGGAACAGGAAGCTGTGGACCAGAATGGACACGGTACTCATTGCACAGGAATCTCAACAGGCAATATTAATCAATATACGGGAAGACGTTATGGCGTAGCTAAAGAGGCAAATATTTTTGTTGGTAAAGTATTATCAAATGAGGGTAGTGGAAGCGACAGCAGTATTCTGGCCGGCATGGAGTGGGCAATAACTAATAACTGCAAAGTAATTTCAATGTCGCTTGGCGCTCCGGTTGAACCAGGGGAAGCTTATTCCAATATTTATAACGACATCGCCAAAAAAGCGCTGACCAAAGGAACGCTGATAATTGCAGCTGCCGGCAATGAAAGCCGCAGAGATCTGGGGATAATAAATCCTGTAGGGCATCCGGCCAATTGCCCTGCAATAATGGCCGTAGCTGCTCTGGACAAGAATCTTGAAGTTGCTTATTTTTCATGTGGCGGAATAAACAGAGATGGAGGGCAGGTGGATATTGCTGCACCCGGAGTTGATGTTTATAGTTCGTGGATATTACCCGAGAACTATAATATAATTTCAGGAACCAGCATGGCAACTCCATGTGTTGCCGGAATTGCCGCATTATTCTGGGAAGCATATCCTAAGGCTTCAGCCTCAGATATATGGATGTATCTTACACAATATGCATTGAGACTCAATTTAAACGCTTCTGATGTCGGTGCAGGTTTAGTCCAGCCGCCCAGGTAACTACCATTCAGATTTTTCNNTGTACAATTGATAATATTCTTTCATTTTCCGGTGTCATTACGGGAAGCACCACAACAGACATTTCCATTAACGATTTGAAAATTGATGGCATCAAGAATGTCGAATCTGACAGAAAGGTAAAGGCAATCAGTAAACCGACTGACGCACAAAAATGATCTTTGCCGCTGCCCCTTTGTACCTTTGCGCCTCTGCGCCGCTACACCCTTTTACCTTTATTTCCTGACTAATAATACAACACCTATTATAATTACCACCACTACTAAAGCAGCCAAACCAATTTTGATCCAGCTATAGGGTCTTTCTCCATCTACTTTACCTGTACGTCCATTAATAAGAAACCTGTAAACTTTATCCTTGTACATATACGCGCTTATCCAGATCGGCAGCAGGATATGTTTGAAGGTGATATGATTGTAGACAGTATTAAGCGAGTGTATACGTTGATGATCTCCTCCGATATCTTTGCAGACAGTGGAATTTATTACCTCGTTCATTTTTATTTTTGCATCCTCAAATCCTTCCTTCAGATCAACCTGGTAACTTTCAGTTTTGAAACCGCTGAGGTAACTTTCATTAAACGGTTGTATGTTCTCCAGTTCCCAGGGTTCAAGTTTTTCGACATGTCTTTCCGGAAGCGATTTACTTGCAACAACCAGTACATCATCAAACAGATTATCCACATGACCACTCACACTGCTCCATCGGGTATTGGTAACTGAACGCGTTTTCGATACTGATTCACCGTTTTCAGTAGTTGTGTATGTTTCAGTATCCTGATAATCATCACCCCGTTCACCCGCATAATCGGTGCTTGTATTTGAATCGTAGGTCCAGTAGGGAATGTAGAGTCCTGTTAGTTTTTCCATCTGTTGAGCATATCTCTTCAATTTATTTGGGGCAAACCATAAATTCTTTATCCAGCTGCCAAAATCTTCAAATGCCTTGTTTTGATCTATTGCAAAAGGAAGTATGGCAGCAGGTTTGATCGCATGAGATGAAGTCGCATCTTTAACCACAAGCGGAGAACCACAGCAAG
Source organism: Bacteroidales bacterium (assembly GCA_003155705.1). Classification (GTDB taxonomy): domain Bacteria; phylum Bacteroidota; class Bacteroidia; order Bacteroidales; family VadinHA17; genus LD21. The sequence continues at coordinate 8,636 of PMEC01000078.1, read as the reverse complement.
GGCATGCATCCGATACTACACTTGGATTAAAAGTTGTCTGTGCACCGCACCCCTGGCACTTAATTGTTGCAACTTCATGAATGTCGGCGCCTTTTTCGAACTCATTGACAAATTTCTCAAAATCAAGTTCTTCAAACACTTTTGTAGAAACTTCAATTTCGTTCTCCATACCACAAGACGGGCATTTCAGGTGATTAGTACCGGGAGCAAACTGCAGCTTGCCTGAACATCCCTTACAGACTATATCTTTTTGAATTGTTTCAGAGATCACTTTTTCCTGACTCATAATTATTTTGTTTTATTTTAATATATTCTTAAGTAGTATACCGCCGCTTACTTAGGCGGCAATGGCGGCGGTATTGCTCCAAACAGATTACTCAGGTCTGGTTGGGCTCCGGCAGCTGACCATTGTGCCATCCCCTCTTTCCACACGAGCGAATCTTTATTTATCTGCCCCTGGACAGCCATTTGTTTCAATGTATTCAAATCAAAAGGACCTGTTTGTTGTCCTCCGGCAGCAACAAAATAGCTCGCTGCCCCTGGGACAGGAGGCGGTCCTGCGGCAGGTTTTTGAGCCTGACCCATCTGCCCCATCATGCTGTTTGCCATTCCAAACCCCATCCCCATGCCCATTCCAGCTGCAGCACCTCCCCCTGCAGGATTATTTGCTGCAGCTTCCATCGACTGACCAATCTCGAATTGCGTGAACTTATTCATATCCCCGATTATTCCCATACTCGAACGTTTATCGAGTGCTGCTTCAACGTTTTCAGGAAGAGTTATGCTGGCGACAAGAAATTTTAATAGTTCAATCCCATATTCCATGAATTCAGGTTTCATCTTGGTTTCACAGAACTTAGATATCTCATCAAAATTGGAGGCCATGTCCAGAACTGGAATTTTACTTTCACCGATAGCATCTGTAAAACGGGTAACTGCAACATTTCGCAATTGATTTGTAATACTTTCTGTAGTGAAGTTACCATCGGTACCGGCAATAGTCTTGATAAACATAGCGGGGTCAGAAATTTTCATTGTATAGTTACCGTTGGCACGAATACGAATCGGACCAAATTCAGGATCCCTTAACATGATAGGGTTCGGTGTTCCCCACAACAGATCAGTGAATTGTTTGGTATTAACAAAATATACTTCTGCAAGAAAGGGACTGTTGAACCCGTATTTCCAACCTTTAAGAGTAGAAAGGATGGGGAGGTTTTCAGTGCTTAACGTATGCATTCCGGGCTTAAAAATGTCGGCTAGCTGACCTTCATTGATAAAAACCGCAACCTGAGATTCTCTGACAGTAAGTTTAGCGCCGTGCTTAATTTCGTTCTGATATCGTTCAAAACGGTGTACCATAGTATTATTTGTGGGGTCCAACCATTCAATGATGTCGATAAATTCCCCTTTGATTTTGTTCAGTATTCCCATAACCAGGATTTTAAATTATTAATCAATATATTGAATCTGCGATTATTCTAAATTCAATTCTGTTTATAAAAAACTAAGATAGATAAAACTTTTCTGGCATCAAACTTTTGATAAAAACGGGGGGTGTTACTTAATGTTGTAGCCAGGATACCTGAAATGATTTGTAATATCTGGCAGATAGTCTGAAATCAATTTATTTAGACTATATAAAAAGTACTTTGTGCCCCTTCGTGAAAACCTTTGTGTTCCTTTGTGGTAAAACCTAAATCATTGAACCACAAAGGATCACAAAGTACGGCACAAAGGTACTCAAAGGGTAATAGTCAAAAATTATCTTTTTTTCAACAGCCGGTCTGTACATAGCTCTCCTCTCGGCTTTCGCATTGCTTCAGCGAAGCAAAGTGGGACCGGCATAAAATAAGCTGAAAAATCAGTGAACAAGATAATATGTAAAAGTAGGATTGATTGGTTTTTATTCATAATTTTAAACCTTATATATTTACAATTGAAAACATAAATTTTAAAAACAGAGTATATATCATGGTTTCATATAAATCGCCGAATGCTCAAAAAAAGCCCGGGTCCTGGGAATGCACCGTATCGGAACTAAAAGCCGGAGTGGCAGGATTATCGGTTTCAGGAAATCCTAAGATTGTTAAGGCACCATATGGTAATTCAATGTGGTTTGATGGCATTAATGATGGGTTTTTTCTGGAACACAATCCACTAAAAGGGCTGACCTGTTTTACAATCGAAGCAATAATAAGACCAGATGCCAGCGGACCGGAGGAGCAGCGTTTTCTTCATATCGGGGAAATTGACGGAGATCGCCTGCTGATTGAAACACGGGTGACAAAAAAAAACCAATGGTATCTCGACACCTTTATCCTGTCAGGCGAATCAAAGAAAGCTCTTATTTATCCAAAATTGGTTCATCCCGTTGATTCCTGGTATCATGTTGCTCTGACTCTTGACAAAAAAGGGAAAATGATAAATTACATTAATGGCAAAATGGAAATCAAGGGGGAGGTGGAATTTAAACCAATTAATTCAGGAGCTATATCAATCGGAGCGAGACGAAATAAAGTCTCCTGGTATAAGGGGGCTATTTATAAAATAAGAATAAGTCCGGAAGTATTGGAGCCAAACGATTTTATGGCGTTCTAGGTTATCCTAAAGAATGTAAATGTGAATTATTTTGATTATTCCAAATAACTTTCATACCAGCTGAAAGGATAATATCCTGAATAATAAAAGATGTTGGAGAAGTTTATATTATTTAAGATTGAACTCCTTCAGAGCAGTATCTCCGTAACGTGAAGGTCCTGAACCAATTAGAGGGTGAATAGAATTGGAAGAATAGAAATAATTGAGTTCATACCAGTTTAAAGATATGATAGAAGACATAATCAAGTATCAGAGGACGAATCAATCAGGTTACAAATACAGCATATTAATTCCGACCTGGAACAATATTGAGTTTTTGAAAGTTTGTATAAATAGCATTAGAAGAAACTCATTTTATAATGCACAGATTATTGTAATCATAAATGAGGGCAATGATGGTACAGTTGAATGGATAGAAGGTCAAAATGAAATAGATTATCTATATTCCAAAAATAATCTTGGTATCTGTTATAGCTTAAATATAGCCAGATCAATAATTAAATCTGAATATTTAGTATACGTTAATGACGATATGTATGTTCTTCCCAACTGGGATCTGGAGTTATTTACAGAGATCGAGCATATCGGCCATAAAAGCTTTATGTTATCTGGTACAATGATAGAGCCGGCTGACACACCGAATCCGTGTGTTATTGTCAGGGACTATGGAAAAAATATTCCGGATTTTAAGGAAGAGCTATTATTAAAAGATTACAAGCGTTTATTCGTAAATGATTGGAATGGAAGTACGTTGCCTCCTTTGATATTACATATCGATATGTGGGATTTAGTCGGAGGAATGAGCATTGAATTTAGTCCGGGCCTGTATTCAGATCCTGATTTGTCGATGAAACTTTTTAAAGCTGGAGTAAGATTATTCAAGGGTAAAGGGAATAGTCTGGTTTATCATTTTGGTTCGAAATCAACCAAAAGGGTAAAGCAAACTGGTGGAAGAAAGACATTCATTTTAAAATGGGGATTTACTTCTAAATTATTTACTGAGAAATTTTTGCAAAAAGGAAAAAGTTTTTCCGGAGAAGTAATAATACCCGAACTAAATAAAATAACTTTATTAATAAATAAAGTGAAACGAATAATAAGCTGCTGGTAACTAATATCAATTATTTATAAGACATCGCCTATCATAAAAAACAGATCATCTATACGTATATGTTTTTATAATTTGTACGCACATAATATTTCATTGATACATTGCCTGTCGTAAATAACACATAATACATCTCTCTGCGCAGCCAATACTTAAACATTCTGGTGAATTAAATTATTACTCGCGTTTATGACATTTGCCTCCTTTGCTTCTTTTAAAAACAGTGTTCTGGGCGAATTCCAAAAATGGACCTTTTCACTATAACTACAAAGGACAATAATACTCAGTAGAAATAGTAAATTTGTGGTCTTCATAATATCTGAAATCAAATGGTATGAACCCCAGNNGCTTTACGCGAAGGCGGATTAAACATGATTAATTGAAGTAATATATAGAAATGTAATTTATCATTGGCGTCCATAAAAATAAAAATGATTTTAATGATAAATATGAGTGCCAGGTAAACAATAAAGGGTCAAGAGGAAAGTTTATGGTTTCAGGCAGCAGGAATAGTAAATTTACAGCAAATGACAGAAAGGAACAGGGTTAATACCATGGCTACCATTCTGATAAATGTCAATTGAATGATTTTAAAAGTCTGTTTCTTTATATTGAATTCTTTATTAATAATTGTACAACCGGTTTTTTCAGGGACTGATATCTCAAAACCGGCCACAATAAGCGGATTTGTCAGGGATCTCAAGACCGGGGAATCAATAAACGGTGCTGTAATTTATCCGAAAGAAAAACCAAACCTGGGAATTACTTCCAATTCTTATGGATATTTTTCCCTGTCTCTGCCGGCAGGAAATTATACAATAATCATCCAATACCTTGGTTATAAAACAAAAGCCATCACGATGGATCTGAAAGAAAACCTGACCCTGAATGTCGATCTGGAAGAAGAATCAATCGCTTTAAAAGAAATTACTGTTACCGGCGAAAGAAATAACAGCAATACAGGATCAAATACATTGATATCTAAAATCAGTGTAAAAGAAATTCAGACTATACCAGTCATTTTAGGCGAAAAAGACATTTTGAAAACCATCCAGCTCATGCCCGGAGTATCACCAGCCGGAGAGGGAAATGCAGGTTTTTATGTCCGCGGTGGCGGTGTTGACCAGAACCTCATCCTTTTGGACGAAGCACCGGTATATAATCCTTCGCACCTGCTCGGTTTTTTTTCGACATTTAACTCAGATGCTATAAAAGATATCACATTATACAAGGGAGGGTTCCCTGCCGAATATGGCGGACGTTTGTCCTCGGTTGTCGATATCAAAATGAATGAAGGGAATAACAAAGAATTTCACCTTTCTGGTGGTATCGGGTTAATCGCTTCACGGTTAGCTGTTGAGGGACCTATCCTGAAAGGTAAAGGTTCTTTTATGATTGCTGCACGCAGGACTTATGCCGACATTTTCCTCAGGTTTCTTCCCAGAGGAGGCCCGGATTCTATTGCAAGCAAATCCACTCTCTATTTCTACGATCTGAACATGAAAGCCAATTATCAGTTTTCAAGCAAAGACAGGTTGTATTTTTCATGTTACCTCGGCAGGGATAATTTCAATCTTGGCGGTACAGTGGGTCTGAACTGGGGAAATATTACCGCCACAACAAGGTGGAACCATGTTTTCAGTGAAAAAATATTTTCAAATACTTCGTTGATCTTCAGCCAGTACAATTATAAATTTGATGTGGCTGTCGGCACCAGGACCATGAATGTAATATCAGAAATCAAGGATTGGAACCTGAAAGAAGACCTTCATTATTACCTGAATTCAAACAATACGATTAAGATTGGGTTCAATTCCATTTATCACACTTTTGTACCCAGTAAGGTAGATAGTACTGTTTTTTTCCACGTCAGATCGATGGATAACAGGTATGCACTGGAAAATGCAGTTTATATTTCAGATGAACAAACTATAACAAAACAGCTTAAGGCAACATATGGATTGCGATATTCGATCTTTAGTTCAATCGGACCGGGAACAGTTTATACTTATGATGAAGTAGCGGATGTCGTGGATTCGGCAACCTATCCTAAAGGGAAAATATTCAACACATATGGTGGATTTGAACCGCGGATTCTTCTGAACTATATCATCAGCGACTCGGTCTCGGTTAAAGCATCGTACGCACGTACCCGCCAGTATATCCACTTATTATCAAATACTACTTCTTCGACTCCTTTTGATCTTTGGGTCCCGAGCAATATTAATATTCTTCCTGAAATAGCAGATCAATACACTCTGGGCTATTTCAGGAATTTTTCAAATAATATGTTTGAAACATCCGTGGAGTTATATTATAAAAACCTGAAAAATCAAATTGACTACCGGAACGGGGCTAATCTCATACTGAACAATAAAGTGGAATCGCAGTTGGTCTTTGGCAAGGGGTGGGGATACGGAGCCGAATTTCTTATACGGAAAAAATACGGAAAAATGACAGGTTGGATCAGTTATACCTGGTCAAAAACCAAAAGGCAGTTTAAAGAGATCAACAATGGCGACCCATTCCTTGCAAAACAAGACAGACCAAATAACATTGCCATTGTAGGAATGTATGAACTAAACCCTCATCTGACCTTTTCGGCGACCTGGATATATTACAGTGGAAATGCCGTAACGTTCCCAAGCGGACGTTATGTTGTGGATAGAAATGTTATTCCGTATTATACCGGACGGAACGGTTATCGTATGCCGGATTATCACAGGCTGGATATTGGAGTTACCTGGCAGCGGAAAAAATTCAAAAAATTTGAAAGCAACTGGAATTTTTCAATTTACAATGTGTATGCCCGCGAGAATGCTTATGCAATCAATTTTCAACCCGACCCGAAAGATCCTACCAAAATGCAGGCTGTACAATTATCGCTTTTCCGGTTTGTCCCGGCTGTAACTTACAATTTCAGATTTTGAAAGAGGAACAATTATGAAAATCAAAATAATATATATTCGTATCATTTCTCCTTTTTTGACGATTCTCTTTTATCTTATTTTCTCCGGTTGTCAGAAGGTTATTAATGTTGATCTGAATGAAGCAGCGCCGCATATAGTGATAGAGGGCCTGATAACGGACAGACCAGGACCGTATGCTCTTTTAATCACCAAATCCGGCAGTTATTTTAATCAGCCATCTTTACCTCCTGTTTCAGGGGCAGTGGTAATCATCAGTGACAATGTAGGAACAATAGATACACTCCAGGAAATGAAGCCAGGGACATATTTTACCTCAAAGCTCCGGGGAACTCCGGGAAGGACATATACGTTAAAAGTTATCTCGGAAAACAAAGAATATTCTGGTTCTTCTACAATGCTTTCTCACGTAAAGATTGATTCACTGGGTTTAATTAAAACCCTGTCTCAGCATATAGGGTTCGGTGGGGATATAAGATCTAATATAAATGTGACCATTCATTGTTTTTTTAGAGACCCGGTTGAAAAGAACTTTTACAGAATAAAAGTTATAAAAAATGATTCAATCAGTGCAGAAGATTACCGGTTATTTGACGACCAGTATACTAATGGCCAGGAAACTGACCTGCGGGTTGCTACTGCAGCAGCTGGAGATAACGACATAATAGAACTTTATTCACTTGACAATCAGACATATGAATATTATCGCACTCTTGCTGACCTGCTTTATACAAATCCTATTTTCGGTGCAACACCGGCGAATCCAAACACAAATCTTAACAATGAGGCACTTGGTTATTTCGGGGCTGCAGCTGTTTCATCCCAAACCATCAGAATAACAAAATCCATGCTCAATAAATTGAAATAATTTTAAAAGTTCCATTGAATTTGTTAGCCTTGTAACGGAATACTAATGAACTATGAACACTCACACAATTAAAAACACAACAATTTTTTTTCTTGTTGGATTTCTATCGTTGTCCTGTTTCCAGGGGAAGTCACAAAACAATGACCTGATTCGGGCAAAATCTACGCTTCAACAAATTTTAAATTTTTATGATGCAAAACATGATCATCTTTTGTATGAATACTATCCGTACAAACCTGATAAGAAAGCGAGTAACCAGGCAGATGATAATTCCATGCCCGGCAGGCGAGTCGCATATCTCTGGCCTGTCTCAGGGGTATTTTCCGGAGTTAATGCGCTGCTTAAAGCAACTGGTGATGATCAATACAAGCAACTGCTTGAAAATATAACTATGCCCGGACTTGAACAATATTATGATTCACTGCGGAAACCAGCCTGCTACCAATCATACATTGTTTCAGCAGGAAACTCCGATCGCTATTATGACGATAATGTTTGGCTTGCCCTTGATTTCTGTGAATCATATAAACTGACCGGCAAACCTGAATATCTGAAAAAGTCTCTCGGACTCTGGCAGTTCATAATCAGTGGCTGGGATGATCAGCTTGGAGGGGGTATTTACTGGTGCGAACAAAAGAAACAATCAAAAAATACATGTTCAAATGCGCCTGCTTCTGTTTTGGCTTTCAAACTTTTTGAATCAACAAAAGATAGCGCATATTATAAATGGGGTATGCGTATTTATAACTGGACCAAAACCAACTTACAGGACTCAACCGATTTTCTTTATTTCGACAATAAAAATCTTTCCGGGAGAATAAGCCGTCAAAAGTACACTTACAACAGCGGGCAAATGTTGCAGGCATCGG
>PMEC01000078.1:0-228 GCA_003155705.1 Bacteroidales bacterium | reverse complement strand
TGAATTATATCGTCTGGACGGAAATAGCCGGTATCTGAGCATTTTTCGTGATAATATGGACCAGCTTTGGGATCACGTGCGCGATAAAAATGGCTTATTCAGCAAAGACTGGAAAGGACAAATTGACGATCAGTACAAATGGTTGCTCGATCAGGCCAGTTTAGTGGAGATATGGGCTACATTATCAGAAATCAAATAAAGTGATTCTCTCTTCCAATGAAATGTTTT
>PMEC01000187.1 GCA_003155705.1 Bacteroidales bacterium | reverse complement strand
ATAAAAGGAATTATTGAAACAGGCTATCAGAAAGCTAATTACAAAATTCCTGAAAAAGAATTTCCCTATTCAAAAGATAAGCCAAATGTTAAGTTATTTGGAACCGGTGGCACAATAGCTTCGCGTCTGGATTACCGCACAGGTGCAGTTATACCTGCCTTTTCTCCGGGAGAGCTTTACGGAGCTGTTCCCGAGCTTGCCGATGTCTGTAATATTAATACGGAAAAACTTTTTGCTGTTTTCAGTGAAAATATGGGACCCGATCAGTATATGACACTTGCAAAGGCAATCGGGAAAGAGATCAATAATGGAGTTGATGGCATTATGATCGGGCATGGAACTGATACTCTGCATCATACTGCTGCAGCATTATCATTCATGGTCCAGAATTCTCCGATACCAATTATACTTGTGGGATCACAACGTTCGTCTGACAGGCCCTCATCAGATGCGGCGCTGAACCTTATTCATGCTTCGACTGCTGCAGGCCATGGCGATATTGCCGAGGTTCTGGTTTGTATGTTTGGTCCGACATCCGATGAATATGGTTTCCTTCATCGGGGAACAAGGGTAAGAAAAATGCATAGCTCCTACAGGTCGACTTTCCGGACAATTGGAGATACTCCTGCTGCTACTGTTACAAGAAAAGGGGTTGTTCCGATTAAAAAAGATTACAATCCCAGAAGAAAGGACCGGAACGTTAAGATAATGCCCTATTTCAGTGAGAAGGTGACAATGATGTATTATTATCCCCACATGCAGGCAGAAATAATGACCTCTCTTATTGACATGGGATACAAAGGTATTATTATTATTGGCACTGGACTGGGACATGTAAACAGGGAGTTGTATCCTGCAATAGAATATGCCAGGGACAAAGGGGTATCTGTTTTCATGACCCTGCAGACAATCTGGGGATATGTCCATATGTACGTTTATGAAACAGGACGTGATATGATGGCAAAGGGTGTAATTCCACTCGGGAACATGTTGCCCGAGGTAGCCTGGGTAAAGCTTGGATGGGCACTTGGCCAGTCGGAGGATCCGGAAGAAGTTAAAAAGATAATGCTGACTCCGGTCAGCGATGAGATAACTGAAAGAGAACCATATAACGGGTACCTTGTTTACCAGGGAGGAGTCCCAGAGGTCGACGAATTTGTGAGGAAATTCAGAAAATAGGGTTTTGACCTCTCCCCAACCCCTCCCCCGGGAGGGAGGGGCTAAACCAAAGAATATCATTTAGATACCCCCTTCTCTCAAGGGCGAAGTGGGCAGGGGGTGAAGTGCATATGAAATACTTTACTGAGAAATTAAGAATAGAAATTGCCAAAGGGCTCCCAGGAACGGAAGTACAATGGGCTCTTGCATCATCTGACAGAATGATAAAGGGTTTCCCGAGATTCCCCAGAGAAGATTCGAAGTCTGCGGCAGTAATGATTCTTCTCTATCCAAAAGATGACCTCATTCGTACTGCATTTATCCAGCGGCCTGAATATGATGGTGTTCATGGAGGTCAGATCAGCTTTCCTGGAGGGAAAAAAGAGGTTTCGGACCCTGACTTGATCCATACTGCAATCCGTGAGACCTCCGAAGAGATAGGAATCATCCCCTCTGAAATAAATGTAATAAATACACTTACTCCACTCTATATCCCTGTCAGTAATATAGTTGTAACACCTGTGGTATGCTGGATGGATAAGCAACCTTTATTCAAACGGCAGGAAGATGAGGTGGTTTTTATAATTGAAGCGGATATCAGAACATTAATGAATCCATCAACAATAAAGATCAAACCCTTTGAAATAAGAGGTGAGATGATTGATATCAAATACTTTGATTATAAGGATAATGTTATCTGGGGTGCAACTGCAATGATACTTCATGAATTATTCACAATTTTTAAAAGGGCTCATTTCTCTGAGATCGAATGATATTCTTGTACTCTGAAAACCGTTCAAGTACCTGTGAAACAAAATTTACAGATTCATCGCCCATGTAATAGCCATTCTCCACGACCGGATCGTTATAATATTTAGGATCAGATTTTTTTCGCATCCATATAGCAACATTTTCATCCCATAAAAGAGGATTTTTTCCGTTTTTACTGGCAAGTTTCATTGCATCAACAACATTTCCGGCACCTGCATTATAGGCCGCTAGAACAAATTTCAGTCTTTCCAGTGAATCAGGAACTCTGTCAGTGAAGAATTTCTGCAGATAATTAATATAAAGGACTCCCGCTTTCATGTTGTTTTCCGGCGATAATGAAATATCAATTCCAAAATTTTTCCCAGTTTCCGGCATTATCTGCATTAGTCCTGTAGCGCCGGCCCATGATTTTACTGTTGGATCAAATCTTGATTCCTGGAAAATAAGCGAGGCCAATAAACGCCAGTCCCATTTAAGTGAGTCGCTGAATGATTTTATTTGGTTATCCCAGGGAGAAACTTTGCCTGAACCAAGTGAGTAATAATCACTGCTAAATATTTTATTTGATCTGTCATTTCTGAAATATTTTGCATAAAGTAATGCGTACGCATCTGTATTCCTGAAAGTTGTTATCCATGCATCCAGAGTACCGGCTAGTTTTTCAGAATTTTCTTTTCTTATACCCCAAGAAAGGTGCTGTGAAAAACTGACAGGAGTTGCAACATCAATTATCGGGAAGTAGCCTGCATTTACCAGCGCAACATTTTCATCACATACAGTATAATCAATATCTCCTTTAGCAACCATCGAAATCAAATCTTCTGTTTCATAGGGCACCTCAATTATACTAATGGTATCACCAATTTCATTTTCAAGGTTTGTCAGACATTCAACAGAAGATGCGCCAGCCTGTACGTATATGGTCTTACCTGCAAGATGAAGCTGGTTCCTGATAACCTTCTTTTCAATATCATCAACTGTCATTGAAAGCCAACTGACCGGCTTTCTTTGCACCAGCACCTGCCGGGTCTGATTTATTGGTTCGGAAAAACGAATCTCCCTCTTTCTCGAAGAATTAACTGTCAGATCAAATGCAAGGAGATCTGTTTTTCCATTATTCAGCATCTCAAATGCTTTGTTTATATCGTTCTCCGTGATTATTTCCAGATTAAGATTCAGGTATTCCGAAAACTGCTTCAGGAGTTCATAGTGAAATCCCATCGGCTCCCCCTTATAAATGAAATAATTCGTTGAATTAAAGTCAGTAACCGCAATCAATTTCCCCCGTTTCTTCATTCCATCAAGGTCAAGGAAATATGTTTGTCCTGAATGGAGCGCAGATGAATTATTTTTACAGGAAGGGAAGAGGATTGACGTCAGTAAGACTATGAAAATAATTTCTTTCCTCAATAATAGTTCTTTTAATGAATAGATATTTTTTAAATCCGGTGCAAAGGTAAGCATTTATTTTTAATCGTAAAAAGTCCAGGCCAGACCCCACTTAAACATCCTGATATTCATGGGATTAAATGGCACCATAAAATAATTATTACCGCTAAAATTGTAATTGACATGATCTAACATAAGGAAGAACCTGGTCCTCTTGATTTTGACATTCAGAAAAGCATTGACATATGGATATGCGCCCGTAAGTGTCTGATCCTGTCTGTAAAATCTTCCTGTCGCCGGCATATAGGAATATCCGTAATATGGAGTGTTATAGAAAACTTCAACACCTAACTGGGTACGGAGGTACCCGTTAGTTAGTTTAAAATGAAAATTATGATCAAAAAAAGCGGCGGATCTTACCGTAACTAACGGAAGGTCCAAAACAGTTTTGTTGCTTGATTTCTGTACAAGAACATCATTAGAAAGATGAAATTTCCATGCAGAGAATTCCTTTTTAACATACAGGGCAGCCACCGATAATGCGCTCTTGTACTGGGAAGGAAGAGTATCCAGCCCGAAATCTGTATAATTATTAATTATGGCATAATTGAATCTTACAATTGTTCTGCGCGCCGGATAGGTTATCTCCCCTCCTAAATTAATTCTGAATTCCTTCTGGAAATTATTCTGCCAGGTGAAATTATTGCTTCCCCATTTGTCGTACCATATTGAGGGCTGAAGGTTGCTAATTTTTCCAAAGAGATCCAGGGTTGCTCTTCCCTTTTTAAAATCGAAAGATTTGACTATATCTCCGTTAAGCATGAAGTCACCGGCCCTGTAGCCTGAAAAGAAAAGTTCACCNNGGTATAATCTGTGTATATCTGAATAATTCATTCCTGATACCCACACCTCCGCCAAGTCTGAATTTTCTGGTTTCATCCGTACTGAAATCGAACCTTATAGTGTTTTTAATACTTCCTGCACTTAAAGAATCGTATGTAAGGGTTTTGCTAATGTAAGTTGTATCATAAAATCCTGATTTCGGTAAATCATCAATGTAGGATCTTTTGTTTATCTCCATTGCCAGGATGTGTGAAAAAGTCCCCTCCATTCTGAATTTTTTATGGACTGAATTTGTCTTTACCGAATCAGAGACTAATGTAGATTTTTTGTTTATGGAGTATTTTTGAACTATTAAGAGATTACGGTTTTTCAGTACGTCTTTAGAATTGTTAAGTCCTCCGAGATTCACTTCAAGGTCGCGCGTATCTCCTGTCCCCAAAAGAGAAAGGTTTTTTATACCTCCATTTTCAGCTGAGGTTATATTATTGATACCTAAGGCAATGTAGAATTTATATTTGACTCCTGAATAAGAAGAGTATAAGGTGAATGTTTTGTTTTCGGATCTCTGGTAACTGTAATGTCCAAGACTATAAACAATATCATAAATCAGCCCGATATTAAAGAATCTGTTTATATTCTGTGAATGTCTTATCCTGAATGTCTGTTCGGATCGGTCAGATGGTCCGGCAAACGTGTACGCCATTTCAGTAAATGGTATTTGAGTATTCATAAATACAGGATTATCAAGCAGATGCATAAACGGGTAATAATAGCTATACAGATACATATCGGGACTGGTGATCCTGTCGAAAAAATTCATCTGATATGTCGGAAGTCCATAGTTACCAGGATATGCATTAAAAGGAGAATATTTATCAGTAATCTTATGCCTGTGAAATAGTGAAAATGTTGTATCAACGGGAACGTCTATCTCCTCTGAATAATCCTTAGAAAGAGTCCATTGCTTTTTGACTACCGGAGTGATGGTATCCGGTTTCTGGGCTGTAGCCAAAACCGGGAGAATCAGGATCAATATGAAGAGCAAACTCTTTGACATTGACAGCAAAGATAGAAAAAGCGGGTGTTGTCACAAAAATTAAAATAAATCACTATCAGACAATATCTTTGGTCGGAATGATGGTCTGAAAATCAGGATATTTGTTATGAGTTTTTGTATAATTCGTTTTAATCTACATTATCATTGAGATAAGCATTGTTCTCCCTGAGTATTGGTCCATCGCTTTCATCAGAAGTAAGCGTGAATTTAGAAACTTTACTGTCAGCTGCCTTATCAGAAGCCCCCAGTGCCATGTTTCTTCTTACATAAGCAGGAACATCTTCGAATGTATCGATATTATCCTTCATCGATTTATTTGAAAATCCCTCCTTTTTCAACATGTTCTGCATATGTTTGACTTTCCGGAGGGTTGCTTCGGATTTCTCCTGTCCTTCCTTCCGGAGTTCATTATGATTGTTCCTGAGATTTGCAGCAGTTTCATTTTCCTCCAGTCCAAAATCTATGATCCCCTGCGATTCTTCATCAATACTAGTAATTATAGATCTTTTCACCTTTTCTTTATCTTTTACGGTGAAAACATCCTCGCCGGTTTCAGGAATAATTCTTTGAGGTATCGGTGTTTTATTTGTTATCAGTTCCACTTTCTGAGACTCTTTGGGCTTGACATAAGGCTTGAAAATGCTATTAGCTTCAAAACCGGTAGCTATTATGGTAACACTGATATCTTCATTCAGATTGTCATCTTTTGATAAACCTCTGATAATAAGAGCATCATCTGAAGCAACCTCATAAATATAATCCGTTATCTCCCCGAGTTCGTCCATGGTAAGTTCATGTTCCCCATAGCCCGTTGATATATTAATAAGGATACTCTGCGCCCCGGTGATGTCGTTTGAGTTCAGCAGCGGTGATTTAAGAGCATTTTCAATTGCCCTGATTGCCCTGTTCTCGCCTGATGCCATTCCCATTCCCATTATTGCAACACCTGAATCTTTCATAACAGTTTCAACATCTGCAAAATCAACATTGATATATCCTGTTACGGTAATTATCTCAGCAATTCCTTTTACGGCCGTTGTCAGAACATCGTCTGCTTTTGCAAAAGCAGTAGACACCGGCTGATTTCCGTAGATCTCACGAAGCTTTTCATTGTTAATAACGAGGAGTGAGTCTGCATAATCTTTGAGTTCATCCACACCCTCAATTGCCTGCTTAATTCTCACCTTTCCTTCAGATTTAAAAGGTATTGTAACGACCGCGATGGTAAGCAATCCGGCTTCTTTACAGGCTTTTGCAATAACAGGTGTAGCTCCGGTACCTGTCCCTCCTCCCATTCCGGTGGTGATAAATACCATCTTGGTATTTCCGGAAAGAGCCTCCATTACATCATTAATGTTTTCCATTGCCGCCTTTCTGCCAATCTCAGGCTGGCTTCCTGCGCCGCGGCCCTCGGTGAGAGCTTCACCAATCTGGACTTTAACCGGGACAGGACTTTTTGAAAGTGCCTGCTGATCGGTGTTGCAAACTATGAAATTCACATCCCTGATACCCTTCTCAAACATGTGATTTACAGCATTGTTGCCACCACCACCAATACCCAGCACTTTAATTATCGACGATCTTTCTACGGGTAGATCAAAATTCATTAAATCGTCTGCCATTGTTTTATCAGTTTTAGAGTTTATGAACAACATATTTTACTACCAAACCATATTTTTTATAAATTTCAGCTGATTTTCTGATCTTCAACCTCGAAAATCTTTGTCAGCATACTCTTGATCTTATCTGTCAGGGTCAGCCTGTCTTCTTCATCCGGTTCATTTTTTTCTTCTGCAATTACTTCCGGACCATTTTCTCTGACTGGGGTGGCCGCAACCTGATTTACAAACTCATCCTTTTTACCGGCATTGAATTTCTTCTTATAAGTCTCCAGATATTCGAAACCACGCATAATAAGGCCTACACTTGTGGCATACATTGGCTGGTTAATCTCATTTTTTGCGGAGCCGGAAAGATGCTCGTTCGGAATGCCAATCCTTACATCCATGGCTGTTTTGAATTTCATGAGTTGCGGCAAGTGTCTCAGCATTGCCCCGCCACCGGTTATTACCATTCCGGCTGCTAGTTTATCGGCGTAACCGGAATTCTGGATCTCAAAATTGACTGCATCAATTATTTCTTCCATTCTCGACTGGATAATATACGCAAGGCTCTTAAATGAAATTTCCTTCGGTTCCCTGCCACTGATTCCCGGAATTGAAACAACCTTATCGTCAGGTGCAATGTCTCCGAGCGCTGATCCGTACTGGATCTTTAGTGATTCTGCATGACGATGAAGAATGGCACAACCCTCCTTTATATCTTTGGTAATGACATTCCCACCGAAGGGTATCACAGCAGTATGACGGATTATGTTGTCATAATAAACAGCAACGTCGGTTGTCCCGCCGCCAATATCAACCAGGACAACACCTGCTTCTTTTTCGTCGTCAGTAAGAACAGCATCGGATGATGCCAGCGGCTCAAGAATCATATCCTTCACTATCAATCCTGCTTTCCTGATGCATTTTTCAATATTTTTAGCGGCAGCCACCTGTCCTATAACTATATGAAAATTAGCTTCCAGCCTTCTTCCGCACATACCGATGGGGCTTTTGACACCGGTTTCATTGTCGACTATAAAATTTTGCGGGATAACATGGATAATCTCTTCTCCGATATCGATATGAATCTTGTGCATATCCTCTATCAGCTTAAAAACCTCTTCCTTTTTAATTTCATCATCATAAGCATCGCGCATTATGTATCCGCGGCTTTTCATACTCTTGATATGCTGGCCGGCTATACCAACGAAGACCTCTGAGAATGCAATACCTGACCTTTTCTGAACATCCTGAACGGTTGTCTCAATGGCGCTTACGGTCTCCTCAATGTTGAGAACCACACCTCTCTTGACACCCCGGGAAAGAGCCTTACTAAGACCAAGAATTTCTATTTTACCATTCTCATTTTTTGATCCGACAATTGCCACAATTTTAGTGGTCCCGATGTCGATCGCTGCTACATACTGTTCCTGTTTATTCATATATTCTTAAAATATGGTTTCTAAAACTATCTTCTCCTGCATACTATCTGATCTTTAAATTCCAGATTTATTAGTTCATATTTGTTCCATCCGACTTCTGGCAGTACTTTCCTGTAAAATGCTTCCAGGTTCCTGAGCTTTCCTTCAAAATTTTCGGTTGTTCCCAGGTGGATCAAATTGTTTCCTAACCTTGGTACCAGGTTTATCTCATCATCGTTATCAACATATATCTGATCTATCTGGGCAGACCAGAAATCATCGTTATTTATATATTTAACGAGCGCATAAATATCTTTAAGAATTGAATTTTTAATACTTGTATCGAGGACACTTACACCATTCAGCATGGGTGCTGTGATCCTGATATTGCCTCCCACAATATGCAGTCTCGGATTATACAGACCCCTGTTCCGGATAATAATACCATCCTCATCAAGGAAATAATCTCCGCCACCGGCGATTATCCTCATTATCGGAACTCTCTGATCTACTGATATATGAAGAACTCCATCTATAGTTGTGTAAACCTGAACCTCTTTAAGTTCTCTTAGCTGAATAATTCTTTCTTTAATATCCAGCAGAGGAATATCCCTGACTGGCTGACCAATTATTCTTGTATTATTCTTTGATACCAGCCATGCTATTTCTCTTTTTGAGACAAAATGATATATAGAGGAATCGTCAATATTAATGCTGATTCCTTTGCATGGAATTGATTCTGTGGTATGTGCAATAAATGCAGGCATTATAACAAGGTATAATACAGGAATGATGATCAATATCTTTTTAATGATCTTCATCTTCTTCTTCTCCTTCTAAGCTCAGACTCTATCGGTTCGACAAGCCTGTCTATGTCTCCTGCTCCTATTGTAAGAAGAACATCCATGTTTTCTATATCTAGCTTACCTGGAATATCCTCCTTATTCATTATGCTTTTTTTCTTCAGTTTCATCCTATCCAGGATCATCTCGGAAGAGACACCCTTAATTGGTTTTTCGCGTGCCGGATAGATTGGCAGTAATATTACTTCATCGAGTTTATCAAGAATTCCGGCAAACCCTTCCGCATGGTCACGGGTACGGGAAAAAAGATGCGGCTGGAAGATCCCTGTTATCTTTCTTCCGCCAAAATATTCCCTGACAGAAGTAATGCAGGCTCTTATCTCCTCAGGATGATGTGCATAATCGTCGATATAAACCAGATCAGAATAATTTAATCTGATATCAAATCTCCGGCTTACTCCCCTGAAAGTTATCAGCGCTTTTCTCAGTTCAATTTCTGTTATCCCTGAAATAAGTGCTACTGCAGACGCTACAGTTGCATTTTCAATATTAATAATGCCCGGAAATCCAAAATGAATATCTGTGATTATTTTCCCCGGAGTCTTAAGATCAAACTTGTAACTATCTCCGGATTGCCTGATGTTAAATGACCTGTAGTCAGCATCTTCATCGAAGCCATATGTAAATGAAGTTATATCCTGTGGCACAATGATTTTATCGGCTATTTTACTGTTAACTATCAATGTTCCCCCTTCACGGATTTTTGAGCAGAATTCATTATAAGCTGCAATCATGGTGGGGTGATCACCGTAAATATCAAGATGATCTGCGTCGAGCGATGTTACAACTGCAAGTAATGGCGCTAATCTGTGAAATGACCTGTCAAATTCATCAGCTTCAATTACTGTGTATCTGCCTCCTCCCAAAAGCATGTTAGTATTGTAGTTCTTTGAAATACCGCCAAGAAATGCTGAACAATCAACATGCGATTGTTTTAAAAGATGGGCTATCATTGTAGAAACAGTCGTTTTACCATGTGTGCCGGAAACTGCCAGGGTGTCGGTTTGTTCCGATATTTGCCCAAGTATTTCCGAGCGCTTGAATAGAGGATAGCCATTACTCCGGAAGTAAGTAATGATCTTATTTTCAGGTGGTATAGCCGGAGTGTAAATAATAAGTGTATTTTTTACATTTAATCGGTCGCGGAAGAATTCGGGCAACATATCAGCATCATCGACATAGGAAATAATGCATCCTTCCGAAGAGAGCGAGAAAGTAAGGCTGCTCTCCGACCTGTCATAACCTGAAACCGGGAATCCTCCTGCCAAAAAATACCTGGCAAGGGCGCTCATTCCGATACCCCCGATACCGATAAAATAAATTCCTTTTATTTTTCCGGTGTCTATCATTGCCTGATTAGTTTCATAACTTCTTCAGCTATTCTTTTATCGGCCTCCCTGTCGGCCATTTTTAAAATATTTTCAGAAAGTATATCTCTTTTCTCCTTATCTGAAATTAATGATACAGCCTCTTTCACCATATTCTTTAAAGCCTTATCATCAGGTATCAGGATAGCTGCGCTGCGTTCCGATAATGCCATCGCATTTTTCGTCTGATGGTCTTCGGTCACGTTTGGTGATGGTATAAGTACTACTGGTTTCCCGACCAGACACAGTTCTGAAATTGTACCTGCTCCTGCTCTTGTTATAATAACATCAGCCGCGGCAAAAGCATAATCCATCCTGTCAATGAATCCATGAACTTTTATATTTCTTGGGGAGATAATTGAAACAAGTGCATTTACATCCTCAAAATAGTATTTTCCTGTCTGCCATATCCATTGGCAACCGGAATCGATGACTGCCTGCAGGTTCTCGGAAAGACTTTCATTGATGCTTCCGGCTCCTCCTGAACCTCCAAGAACAAGAACGACAGGAACATTTTCCTTCAAATTGAAAAAAGCCAGTGCTTCCTTTCTCAGACTCTTAAGATTATCAAAATTCTGACGNNTTTATTGGTTATCCCGGCAAAACTGTTCTGTTCCTGTATCAAAAGAGGGATACCAATCCTCCCCGCCTGCCTTAATACAGGGCCACTGGCATATCCGCCAACGCCGACTACGACATCGGGTTTATAATCCCTTACTATTCTTCGTGCAAGATTCAGACTTTTTAAAAGTTTTATTAAAACCGGAATATTCTTGAAAGGATTCTTCCTGTTAAAGCCAGCAACCGGCAATCCCACAATATCATAACCTGCTGCAGGTATCTTTTCCATTTCGATTTTCCCTTCTGCCCCGACAAAAAGAATATCTATTTCAGGATCAATTTTCCTGAGTGCATTGGCAATTGAGATAGCCGGGAAAATATGCCCCCCGGTGCCGCCTCCGCTGATTATTACTCTTCTATGCCGTTGCAGGTTCATATATTTTTTCTCCTTCGTCTGTTTTTTCTTCTTCAGGAAGTTCTTCAGCTTTTATTCTTGCGTTGACTACCCTGCTGACACTTAGAATCGCACCTATCGAAAAACTTATAACCAGAACTGATGTCCTTCCCCAGCTTATCAACGGCAATGTCTGACCGGTAACAGGGAAGAGACCAACTGCGACAAGCATGTTAAGCATAGCCTGCACCACTATCATAACAACCAGCCCCAGAACAAGAAAGGCCGGAAAAGCTGTCTCACATTTTTTGGCAATCGCTATCCCCCTGAACAGCAGTATCATATATGCAAGAATTATTGGTATTGCTCCGAATAGGAGCCCGTATTCTTCGATTATTATAGCAAAAATGAAATCTGAGTTTGACTGTGGAAGCATGTTCCTCTGAGTACTCTTACCCGGAGCTTTGCCAATAAGGCCTCCCGTAGATATGGCAATTTTAGCCTGATCGGACTGAAAATTTTCTCCTTCTTCAGCTTTACCAGTGACATAATGTTCAATCCTGTTTTTCCATACTTTAACACGGTTATTGCCTGGGGAGACGACCGCAAGAAGCAAAGCAAAAAGGACAATGCCGGTAACTGCAATACCCACATATAATAAAAGAAATTTCAATGGGACACGTCCTATAAACAAGATTATCATACACATACCAAATATCATAAGTGATGTCGAAAGGTTTTCTGAAAGTATCAGCCCGCATACAACAGCAATCGGTAACATGAAATATTTTGTAATAAGCATGAAATCTTTCAATTCGTTCTGATACTGAGCCAGCGCTCTTGCCAGATATATAACCAGGGCTACTTTAGCAACATCGGAGGTCTGAAGTCTGAATCCGGTTCCTGGGATCTCAATCCATCTGGTTGCTTCATTTACCCTGACACCTATGGCTAGTGTAAGTACCAGAAGACCTATGGAAATAAGTAATAAAAGCCCTGCGAGCGAAGAGTAAATTCTGTATGGCAGCCAATGCGTAACAATGATTATTGAAAGTCCAAAAGCCAGCATCAAAAACTGCGTTTTAAGAAAATATGTAGTATTACCTCCATGTTTCGTAAATGCGACACTGACAGATGAGCTGTAGACTGCCAGCAACGAATAGATCATAAAAAGAGCTACCAGGGCCCATATTGCCCTGTCTCCCTTGAAAGTATTTGCCAGCCAGCTCTTTTTCATTTCGATCTGCCTTACAGGTTTCTCACTGCGTTTTTGAACTGTCTTCCCCTGTCCTCATAATTAGTGAACAGGTCGAAGCTTGCACAAGCGGGTGATAACAATACTGTATCTCCCTTTGCGGCAAGATAATAGGATGTCCTGACAGCCTCTTCCATTGAGGCTGTCTCAACCACCGTGTGGACCTTATCCCTGAATGCTTCAATTAGTTTTTTATTATCCTTCCCAAGACATACTACTGCCCTGACCTTCTTTTTAACCAGCTGAAAGAGCTCAGAGTAGTCATTACCCTTATCAATCCCTCCGGCAATCCAGACAATATCAGTTTCCATACATTCAAGAGCATACCAGACAGAATTCACATTTGTCGCTTTTGAATCGTTAATGAAATTAATGCCACAGACTGTTATTACAGGTTCCAGCCGATGTTCAACTCCCTGAAAATCAGCCAGACTCTCTCTGATTACATCCTTCCGGATGTTGAGAACTTTCCCTGCGATTGCTGCTGCCATCGAATTGTAGATGTTGTGGCGTCCTTTTAATGCCAGATCATGAATGGTCATAAGGTTGGTTTTATGTTGGTAATCAATAATTAATTCATCGTTTTCGACATATGCAGTCATATTTTCTTTGTTATCAACAGAAAAAGGGAGGAGCGTCATACCAAATTCCTTTTTCGATAGTTCAGTTATAATGATCGGATCGTCCGCCCAGTAAATCAGGTAATCGGATTTGGTTTGGTTCTGAGTAACCCTGAATTTTGAATCTACATAATTCTGAAGTTTATGATCGTATCTGTCAAGGTGATCGGGTGTGATATTGAGCAAGATTGCAATATCAGCTTTGAATTTAAACATGCCGTCGAGCTGGAAACTGCTGAGTTCAATTACGTAATAGTCATAACCGCCCTCAGCCACGGCCATGGCAAAACTGTTTCCCACATTTCCGGTAAGGGCAACCTTTTTCCCAGCTTTATTAAGCATATGCCATATAAGATTCGTGGTTGTTGTTTTCCCGTTACTTCCTGTTATACAGATTTTTACAGCATTTGTGTATCTCCCGGCAAATTCAATTTCAGAAATAACAGGAATATTTTTCTCCCTCAGCTTCATTACTAAAGGAGCATTTTCGTGTATTCCTGGACTTTTAATTACCTCAGATGCAATCAGAATTTCATCTTCATTGTGATTGCCTTCTTCAAACCTGATCTTTGCCTTTTCAAGTATCTCTTTGTATTTTGGTTTGATCTGACCCATGTCGGAAACAAATACTCCAAAGCCCTGCTTTTTTGCCAGAATAGCAGACCCTGTACCGCTTTCCCCTGCTCCGAGTATCACAATTTTTTCCTTCATTTTACCTGATCTTAAGAGTTACTATACTTAGTACGGCAAGAAGTATCGCCACAATCCAGAACCTTGTAACTATTTTAGGTTCTGGTAATCCTTTTTTCTGATAATGATGATGAAGAGGAGACATCAGGAAAATCCGCCTGCCCGCTCCAAATTTTCTTTTTGTGCGTTTAAACCAGGCAACCTGAATAACAACTGACAAATTTTCGACAAGGAATATCCCGCACAGGATTGGAATAAGAAGCTCTTTCCTTATTATAAATGCGAATACAGCTATTATACCACCAAGTGCAAGACTGCCGGTATCTCCCATAAATACCTGTGCCGGAAATGAGTTGTACCACAGGAAACCTATTGTCGCTCCGATGAAAGCTGCTGCAAAGATGACCAGCTCCTCAGAACCTGGTATAAACATTATATTCAGATACTTAGCATAAATAAAGTTACTGGAAACATAAGCCAGTATCCCCAGTGCTGTTCCGATTATTGCAGAAGTTCCGGTAGCCAGGCCATCAAGTCCATCTGTTAAATTTGCTCCATTCGAAACTGCTGTGACTATAAAAATCACAATAAGGACAAAAACGATCCAGGTTGCAATCTGCCTGGCATTCCCCTTAAAAAAAGAAACCAGCCAGGCATAATCGAACTCATTATTTTTCACAAAAGGGATGGTTGTTTTTGTAGATTTTCTCTCTTTGGTTATTTCACCCTTTGCAGGATACTTAACCGAAGGATCCAGTAATTCTGTTCTCTCCCTCAATGAGAGATTCGCGAGGTTGACCTTCTCGGCAATTTTAACATCATTACTAAAATACAGTGTCAGTCCGACAATTATTCCGAGAATAATCTGACCAACAATTTTAAACCTTCCTGCAAGTCCCTCCTTGTTCTTTTTGAATATCTTGATATAGTCATCCATAAAACCGATGAATCCCAGCCAGATGGTTGTTATCAGCATCAGAATAATATAAATGTTTCCCAACCTGGCGAATAAAAGCGTTGGGATAATTATTGAGGCAAGAATTATGATACCTCCCATTGAAGGAGTACCCTGTTTATTATATTGTCCTTCAAGACCCAGATCCCTTATAACTTCACCAACCTGTTTTTTCTGGAGATATTGAATAATGCGTTTGCCAATCAGCAGAGAGATTAAAAGGGATGTGATAAGTGCAGCAGCTGATCTGAACGAGATGAATTGGGAGAACAACCTTGCCCCGGGAAAATTAAGTGAATCCAGATAATTGAAAAGATAGTATAACATCTCTTACAATGTTTTCGTTAATAATGCTTTGGCCAATTCCTCCCTGTCATCAAAATGGTGTTTCACACCCTTTATATCCTGATAAGTTTCATGTCCTTTACCTGCGACAAGGACTAAGTCGCCTCTGTTGGCAAGCATAACTGCTGTCTTAATTGCCTCATGGCGGTCTTGAATTCTAAGGACTTTCATACTGTTTTCCGGAACTATGCCGGCTTCCATATCATCGAGGATTTTTTCAGGATCTTCAGTTCTCGGATTATCTGATGTAAGGATTGTTTTGTTGCTTCCGCTTGCACATATTTCAGCCATTTTGGGTCGTTTTGTTTTATCCCTGTCGCCACCTGCTCCGACAACAGTTATTAGTTGTCTTTCACCATCTCTTATGCTATTTATGGTATCGATCACATTCAGAAGAGCATCAGGTGTATGTGCATAGTCCACAATTCCGGTTATACCTGAAGCGGAATCCAAAACTTCAAGACGGCCGGCTACTGAACGCAGTCCGCTGAGGATAGTTAATGCTTCTTGCTTCTCCGCACCCAAAAGCAAAGTGGCGCCATAAACGGCCAGCAGGTTAGATGCATTAAAACCGCCAATGAATCTTGTCCAGACCTCTTCCCCGTCGATCTTCAGACCCATTCCTTCAAATCGCTGTTCGACAACAACACATCTGAAATCTGCCATGCCTCTGGTGGAGTAGGTATATTTTGATGCCCTGCAATTCTGAACCATAATTTTCCCATTTTTGTCATCGCTGTTTGTAAGGGCAAATGCATCAGGCGGGAGTGAATCAAAAAATGCCTTTTTGGCTGTAAGGTAATTGGCAAAAGTCTTGTGATAATCCAGGTGATCATGAGTAAGATTTGTAAAGATCCCGCCTGCGAATTTCAGACCGGCAATTCTTTTCTGATCCACAGAATGGGAACTGACCTCCATGAATGCATATTCGCAACCCGATCCAACCATTTCTGCCAGAAGCATATTGAGGTGAACAGGGTCGGGCGTGGTATGTGTTGCCGGCAACTCTTTGTCTAAAACATAGTTACATACTGTCGAAAACAACCCGCACTTATGCCCCAGGGATGTAAACATTCTGTACAAAAGTGTCGCAATTGTAGTCTTACCGTTTGTTCCGGTTACCCCTGTAAGTTTCAATGATGAAGATGGGTTCCCATAAAAATTTGATGCTGCAATACC
Organism: Bacteroidales bacterium; assembly: GCA_003155705.1. Classification (GTDB taxonomy): domain Bacteria; phylum Bacteroidota; class Bacteroidia; order Bacteroidales; family VadinHA17; genus LD21. Next base: position 14,335 of record PMEC01000187.1, on the reverse strand, counting down.
AAGGGCATAGGCAGAGTCGTCTGTTACAATCCAGATGACATTATTCGCGGGTTTTTCGGGAAGTATTTCGCATATAATTGCTGTCGCACCTGCTTCTATTGCTGACTGTATGAACTCATGCCCATCAGTCTTAGTCCCATTTACGGCAATGAACAATGAGTCATTTGTAACTTTCCTGGAATCGAATACTATTCCTGAAATAGCGATCTCTCCGTTCCCTGTGAAATGGATTATTTTAATATCCTTTAATATTTTATTTAAAGTCATCATATCACATATTCAAATCAAGTGAGACAACTGATCCTTCGTAAATTTTCGCGCCATGTTCCGGATCCTGTTTCCGGACTCTTCCTTTCCCATTGAATTTAACTTTGAGTCCTGAATTCTCAAGCAGGTACATTGCGTCCCTCAGAGTCATACCTCGAACGTCGGGAACCTGCCCCTGTTGTGGAGTTACAGCTACCAGCCTGATTGTATCACCACTTTCTCTGGTTGCTACCCAGTCGTCATCGACTGATCTTTTATATTTTATCCCGAGGTTTCTGAATACTGAATTAATATCATCCCTGTAACCATTGCCTGCATCCGGAGCAGTTGGGGTCTTATCCTTAATATTATCAGCAACAAGTTCTTTGAAGAACCTGGTAGAGAAAACTTTATCTGATATCTCTTTAAAAACCGGACCAGCTACGAGGTTACCGTAATAAACAGCATTTGAAGGAGCATTAACAACAACGATGCAGGAATAGATAGGATTATCAGCCGGAAAATAGCCACAGAAAGATGCCTGGTATGATATTCTGTCGCCTGACCTATAGCCGTATTTTGCTCTGGCTATCTGAGCAGTTCCTGTTTTTCCTGCAATTTTATAATCCGCATCCTTAAGGTTTGTAGCAGTTCCATGCTCAACTACCCCTTCCATCATTTTTTTTGCTTTCCTTATTGTCGATCGGGAAGCAATCGAGTTCAATATGACTTCAGTATCAAAGCTTTTCAGGATGTTTCCGCTCCTTCGTATTTCCGTTACGAACCTGGGGCGCATCATGCGTCCGTCATTTGCTACCGCATTATAAAAGGTAAGTATCTGTAAAGGAGTTAACTGCACCTCATATCCATGAGACATCATTGGCAATGAAAGTCCCGACCATAATTTATCCCCCGGATATCTTATGATCGGTTCACCTTCACCCTTGATCTGGAGATTAAGCTTCTGATTCAATTTCATTGCATAAAGCCGGTTTACAAAAGCCTTGGGATTATCTTTATAATGCGAATAAATAAGCATTGAAGTGCCAACATTCGATGATTTTTCAAATACCTGTTTAACAGTCAGCTTACCATATCCTTCTTCTTTTGTATCCCTAATGACCTTATTATAAAATTTTACAGTACCGTTTCCTGTATCTACAACATCCCCCGTATCAATGACCCCGTCTTCTATTGCAGCCATCAATGAGGCCAGCTTAAATGTAGAACCAGGTTCTGTGCTCTCTGCGATAGCGTAATTATAGGTTTCATGATATTCTCCGTCGTCGCCAAGTTCAAGATTGGCGATTGCTTTTACATCACCGGTTGCCACCTCCATCAGTACAACACATCCATGATGAGCATTATTTTTCTTCAGCTGATTTAAAAGAGCCGTTGATGCAACATCCTGAAGATCAATATNNTCAACCGGTATCCAGTCACCACCAGTAAGCCGTTGTTTTACCATCAGACCACTCTTTCCTGCCAGATTTTCATCGAAAGCCCCTTCAATACCGACTTCGGTCCCTTCGGTTCCCTGGTTAAGGTACCCTATGGTTCGTGCAGCAAGATCGTTGTTCGGAAGGATTCTTTTGTTCTCTGCCTGGGCAACCATTCCACCCTTATATTGACCCTCGTTGAAAATCGGTAACTCTTTAAGTCTTTTCAGAGTCTCAAAATCTACCCTGCGTTTAATCAGGAAATACCTGTCACCCTGTTTTCTGGCATTTATAAGTTCTGTTTTCCAGGCAGCTGCAGATCTTTCCCCGACTAACTGTTCCAGTCCAGATGCTAATCCGCCTAATCCATTGGACCAAATTTCGGGGGACATTCCAGAACTCCTGGTATCCATGTATATCGAATAGTAAGGAACAGAACTGGCAAGAAGGCGGCCATTATCATCTAGTATATCGCCACGGATTGCCGGAACCACATCAGTTCTGAAAACAAATTTCTCAGCCATTGCCATCCATTTGTCCTTTTCTATATATTGAAGTATTATTACCCTGACCAGTAATATGATAGCAAGTACTGCAATTGCAAAATAGACAATCCCGCTGCGCCATACTATTTCATCTCTGACTGCCATCCGGCTATTTTTTGTTTACTATAATTTTAAAGGGAGGTTCCCGGAGTTCCTCGAGATTAAGATCTTTTTCTTTTACAAGTCTGAAGACTTCCGACTGTTTACTTGCATACATAAGATCAGCAGAAACTGAGAGTGATTCAGATCTCAGATCCTTGACCTCTTTTTGCAGACGAGAAGTCTCCCTTGTAAGTTTTTCAGCATGAAACCTGTTTGCGATATAAACCGCGCCAAGAAGTGTAAGCATAAGCAGATAACCAAGGTTTTTAAGAATGATCTTTTCTGTTACCATACTTCCGCTGATCAGATCTTTCAAAAGTGCTCCTGTAGTAACCCTTTTGGTATCCTCCTCTTTTTTTTCTGTGTTTTCCTCAGCCATCGTTAAATCTTTTCAGCAATTCTCAGCCTGGCACTTCTGGCCCGGTTGTTTAGAGAAATCTCTTTTTCGGCAGGAATTATTACTTTCCTGTTAATCTGTCGGAATGGAGTAACGGGATTCCCATAAAAATCCTTTTCCCCTTCTCCTTCGAAGTTTCCGGTCCTCATAAAGTTCTTTACCACTCTGTCCTCGAGGGAATGGTATGTTATTACAACCAGCCTGCCCCCCGGATTCAGGATTTCGAGTGCCTGCTCAAGCATCTCTTTTAGGCAGTCAATTTCCCTGTTTACGGCAATCCGCAATGCCTGAAAAACTTTGGCAAAAAATTTATGTTCCTGTCCGAATGGGATCAGCTTCCTTATAACCTTATCTAAATCATTCACTGTCCGGAGAGGTTGTTGCATTCTTGCATTTACAACTGCTTTTGCAATCTTTCTTGAGTTAGTCAATTCGCCGTATTCATAGAATAAGTCAGCTAGTTCAGTTTCATTAAGTGAAGCCAGAAGGTCAGACGCTTTTTGCTGACTGTTTATATTCATTCTCATATCGAGAGGAGCGTCATGCCTGAAGGTAAATCCCCTGACTGGTTCATCAAACTGATGAAATGAGACACCCAGGTCTGCAAATATTCCATCTACAGAGGTTATACCATTGAATTTCAAATTGTTTTTAAGAAACCGGAAGTTTTGATTCAGGAAGGTGAACCTGGAATCGGAGAAGATATTTCTTTCTGCATCTTCATCCTGGTCAAAAGCTATCAGTTGTCCTGTTGTCAAGTGCTTAAGTATTTCACCGGAATGCCCGCCACCTCCGAAAGTTACATCAACATATATTCCGGAAGGCCGGATATTCAGCCCACTGATACTCTCCTCCAACAACGCAGGAACATGATAAGCCATTATTCTTCAGGATCATTTAACTTACTACCCATCAGTTTTTCGGCGAGATCGGCAAATTCATCGGATGGCATATCAATCTTTTCATAAATATCGGCAGCCCAGATTTCGATTCTTCCATCCTGACCCGCCAGTACAACATCCCTAACAACTCCTGCCAGGTCCAGTAACCTTTTTGGTATCAGCAGGCGATTGTTGTTATCCAGAGAGAGTTCAGCCGTACCCTTAAAAAAATTTCTTAGAAACATATTATGTTCCCGGTTATATGGATTGATCCTGCTTCTGATCTTATCAAGTTGCCTGTTCCAGTCTTCGATTGAATAGAGTACCAGACAACGCTCAAAAATATCTTTACGAACCACAAAATGATCCTGTGCTCCTGCAGGCATCTGCTTTTTAAATGCCATTGGAAGTATTACTCTTCCCTTAGCATCTAGTTTGCATGTGTAATCACCTATAAATGTGGCCATACTCTCTTTTCGAAAATAAAATGCCAAAATAGTAAAAAACATCCACTTTACTCCACATTGCTCCATTTTTTTCCACTTTTGTTAATAACTTTCTCAGGTTGGTTTTTTTGATAACTTTGAAACTGCATTTTATAAAATATTGAATGTATGGATAGTGCACAGGATGATAAGGAGATCAAACTGATTGATGTTGAAAGTGTTCTCTATTCGAAAAATCCATCATTAAGGAAAACAGTGCCATCCTTCATTGTCAACTATCTTAAAAAGATTGTCCATCAGGATGAGCTTAATGAGTTCCTGAAGCAATATGGCCATCTGAAAAACGCAGAATTGATTTATTCGGGTCTGAAATACTTCAACATAAAATATACTGTTTCGGGAAAAGAAAACATCCCGGCAGAAGGCAGGTATATTTTTGTTTCAAACCATCCCCTCGGAGGACTTGACGGGCTTGTTTTTATTTATGAATTATCAAAGTATTTTAAAGAGATCAGGTTTCCTGTTAATGACATACTGACCAACATTGACAATCTGAATGGGATTTTCCTGCCTGTCAATAAGCATGGAACCCAGGCAAAAGAGGCAGCCATAATGATAGAGAATGCATATGCTTCAGACTGCCAAATTCTTCACTTCCCTGCCGGGCTTTGCTCAAGGAAAAAGGGAGGTGTTATTAAAGACCTGGTATGGCATAAACATTTCGTTACCAAATCTGTAGCATACAAAAGAGATATTGTGCCTGCTTTTTTCGCTGGACGAAATTCCAATTTTTTTTACAACCTGTCCAACCTGAGAAATTTTCTTGGCATAAAAGCAAATATTGAAATGCTTTATCTTGCAGATGAAATGTTTAAACAAATAGATAAAGAAATTCGTCTGGTTTTCGGGCAGAAAATTCCATGGGTGACATTTGATAAATCCAGGTCACCTCTGGAATGGGCAGAATGGGTGAAAGAAAAAACTTATAGTCTTGAATCCATGCTAAATAATCAGAGTATATTTTAAAATTTGCTACATTGCACCTGACTTTTTTATGAAAATAGGAATAATAATCCTTGTGGAGATATATGACAATGATACCAGTCGTAGAACCATTGCCAAGAGAACAATTAATAGCCGAACTTACAAAGGATAAACTTTTACGTCGGACAAACAATGGGAACAATGAGGTTTATGTCTTTAATAATAACTCTTCTCCCGGTCTTATGCATGAAGTTGGCAGAGTCAGGGAGATTACATTTCGCCACGCTGGTGGGGGAACCGGAAAAGAGATTGATATTGATGATTTTGACATAACAGCTGAAGAACCTCAACAGCAGCTAATTGTATGGGATCCTGAAAATCTGGAAATTATTGGCGGATACAGGTTCTATTTCCCGCAAAAAGGATGCACCGACTGCAATATTTCCAAGCTGGCATCATCTGCATATTTTAATTTTTCTGATAAATTCCTGACTAAGTATTTTCCTCATCTTATGGAGCTTGGACGATCATTCGTTCATCCTGATTACCAGTCACGTACGATGGGAAGGAAAAGCCTGTTTGCTCTTGATAATCTCTGGGATGGACTCGGAGCAATAATTCTTGATCACCATCATCTCAGATACCTTTTCGGAAAAGTTACTATGTATCCCCATTTTAATCAGAAGGCAAGAGACATGATTATCTATTTCTTAAGAAGGCACTTCTATGATCCCGATCATCTTGTTATAGTAAAAGATCCTGCAAATATCAGTATTCATGAGGAGGAAATGAAGAAAATTTTTAAGGGATGGAGGTACAAAGACAACTATAAAATACTCTCTTCCGAGGTCAGAAAGCTAAATGAAAATATACCTCCTTTGATCAATGCTTACATGAATTTATCTCCCACTATGCGAACATTCGGAACGTTTATCAATCATAAGTTCGGAAATGTTGAGGAGACAGGAATCATGATTACTCTGAGGGATATTTATGTGGAAAAAATAAACAGGCACCTTGCCTCTTATAAAAAGGATTTTGAAATAAAATGGTTCTCTCATGAGAGTCAATAGGCTCTTTCGTTTCTCCCTTCAATATAATTAATAAATGACTGGTCAACAACCCTATTGCCCCCGGGAGTAGGGTAATTACCTGTAAAATACCAGTCACCCGTATGACCCGGACATGCTTCGTGAAGCCCTTCAATTGTCTGATATACTATCTGCACCTCTGCGTTAATTTCAGAGCTCTTAAGCATTAAAGCAATCATAGTAGAAATTTCTTCGGCAGTAAAGGGCTTGTATATTTCTTTGACAATATTCCTGACCTCGCCGACAGGCTTAGTGATCTCACTTTTTGACTGCTCATAAACCTCACTGATAATCTTCTCCTTTCCGGATTTTTTCAACAATTCGATTGCTGCTTTAAATGCGATAAAATCCCCAAGTTTGGCCATATCTATTCCATAACAATCGGGATATCTGATTTGTGGTGAGGAGGAAACAACCACAATTTTTTTAGGATCGAGCTTGTCAAGAATTCTGATAATACTTTTTTTCAGGGTTGTTCCCCTGACGACTGAATCATCCACCACAACAAGGTTATCGAGACCTCTTCTGACTACCCCATACGTAACGTCATAGACATGTCCGACAAGATCGTCACGGCTTTTGTCTTCTGTAATGAATGTTCTAAGTTTTGCATCTTTGACTGCAATTTTTTCGACCCGCGGACGGACTGAGATAATCTTTTCAATTTCTTCAGCTGAAAGCTTTTTGCCTTTTTCACTTAATGCCCTGACTTTATCCTTATTAAGGTAATCCTCAATTCCTTTCAAAAGTCCGTAAAAAGCGCTTTCTGCAGTATTCGGAATATATGAAAATACAGTATTTTCAAGATCAAAAGCTACAGATTTCATCACCGCATGGGTAAGAAGCTCTCCTAGTTTTTTTCTCTCCCTGTATATAGCTTTATCAGTTCCTCTTGAAAAATAAATTCTTTCAAAAGAACATTTTCTTGGTTCAGTTTCTTCCCTGATCTTTTCAATTGAAACCTCTCCTGAGGCTCTGATAATTATTGCATGGGCAGGTGGAATTTCATTTATTCCATTTGTTTTAACATTAAAAACCGTCTGGATAACAGGTCTCTCTGAAGCTATTACTGCCACCTCATCGTTAACATAATAATAAACCGGTCTGATTCCTGCCGGGTCACGCATCACAAAAGCATCTCCATGGCCAATCATGCCAGCCATCGCATAACCGCCATCCCAATCTCTGCTTGCATTCCTTAGGACTGCCGAAACATCCAGGTTTTTTTCAATCAGAGGAGAAATATCCTTTTTTGAATATCCCAGGTCTTTAAACTTTCTGAAAAGTCTTTCATTTTCCTCATCAAGCCGGTGACCAACATTTTCAAGAATAGTTACGGTATCAGAAAAGTCCACAGGATTTTGTCCCAGTTCCACAAGATTATTAAAGACTTCACCAACATTTGTAAGGTTGAAATTTCCTGCCATAACCAGGTTTTTTGTTCTCCAGTTATTCTCACGGCTTACAGGATGAACATAATCAATATTATAGCTGCCATAGGTTCCGTATCTCAGATGGCCCAGATAGAGGTCACATGCAAAGGGGATATTTTCTCTTATAAAATCAGGATTTTTAAGTTCTTTCTGATGTTTGAGATTTATTTTATCAATATCGGTGTAAATAGCGCCGAAGATCTCTTTTATTGAATCTGCCTTGTTTGATCTCTGCCTGAAAATATATCTGTTTCCGGGTTTAATTTTCAGCTTTATTCCGGCAATACCGGCACCATCCTGACCCCGGTTATGCTGTTTCTCCATCATAAGATACATTTTCTGCAATCCATATGACCAGCTCCCATAATTTTCAATATAGTATTCTATCGGCTTAAGCAATCGTAACATCGCAATGCCGCATTCATGTTTGATCTGGTCACTCATATTTAATTTTTTATTAGATCCGGAAAATAAATTAGATCCGGAACGAGGATAGCATTAGGATACTTCTTGCGAATCAGATAGAGCCATTTTGTACCTTCCAGTTTAGTCCTGAAGTTACCTGCTTTTACAAGGAAGTAACCCGGTTCGCGGTACTTTACATCGGATGAAATATCCGGAAATATAATCATAAATTCAGCCCTTATTTTATTCGATTCATCTCTCGCATTTCTGTCCGAACTACTGTAAATCTGTATCCTGAAACCATCCATGTCACCATCCCCATTTTGTTGAAGCACCTTATTGGCCAGAATATAGCGATATATTAATGTATCAACATTTGGTTCCTGAATAATGTTCAGCGAACCTGATTTTTTATCTGATTCTGGTCTGCTAAACAGATCAGCTGTTTTAAAAAAATCCTGCGCTATGCAAATTTGTACAACTGATACAAATACAATTATAATGGAAATTACTTTTTTAATCATGCTGCAAAAATAATACTTAGGTCAAGAAAAAATCAGTAAAAGGAAGAAATTAATTTCTTACTGCACTTGCTCCGGAACAGGACTCTTCAGGCCGAGGTAAAATCCACCCCCATTTGAACCTGCAACTATAATGTTACCATCATAATTAAAATCCAGGTACTGACCAAAGACATCAGTTTTATTTGAGTCACAAACACTGAATGTTCTGATTTTGCCGGTTTCAGATCCATCGACCATATTTAAAATATTAATTATAAAACAGTTATGATTAAGCATTAATACCTGTCCGTTTTTGTCAATGATCAAGGATGCACCAGTATTTGAGTTTTCGAGATACGTTTTCCAGATGATGGTTCCTACACTTGTCAGTGAGGCGGCAAATGAATTGTTGGCTGTACCTGTTGAAACAGGAAGTTCTGTTTTTCCGCAGACATAAATATTCCCCGTATTATCAAGTAATATTCCTGTAGTTGTTGCACCATAAATAGGATTGTTATAAAGCTCAGTCTCAAAGATCTGATGAAGCTGATTGTCATATTTTGCAACTGTGGCTTTTGATTTTGATCCTGTATATTGCCGTGTAAGAGCAAGATAAATATTCCCGGAATTATCAGTTATAACTCTGTTGGCAGAAATAAATGCACCATCTTTTATTTCCTGTTTTTTAATTATTGAACCCGAGGTATTCAGCCAGACGTACAAAAGACTTGAAGGTCCGGGCAGTATAGAATCCGGTTTTTCAGAACCTACAACAAGCATTTCACCGCTACCGAGATAACAAACTGATGAATAATCAATATGGTAACTGGAGATAAAGGTCGTATCCCATAAGAGGCTATCTTTATTATTAAGACATGTTATCAGCATTCTTCCATTTGTATTTCCGGCCGCTATGGTTAGATCTCCGTCAGACCAGGCAGAACTATATAATCCATTCGCATTATATTTATAATCTGATGTCTTCTTTTTGTTCTTGTCGAGTTTAATAATATAGGGCTTTCTTCCCAATTCACCGCAACTTAACAATCCTGAGTCGGCAGCGGCTTTTAAAAACATTGCGGTTCCGGAGCCATAAGAACTTTCCCAAAGAGAATTGTTGGTGCTTTTCCTGCAACCCGATAAAAGAATCAATATCAACGTCAGGAAAGCAAGTAATCGGTTCATGGTAAATGAATTAATTTAGATTTCTAGCCAAGCTCATCAGCAATTTCATCAGTCATTTCCAGATTATGATATACATTCTGAACATCGTCATCATCTTCCAGGGTATCAACAAGCCTCAGAATCTTCTTTGCCGAATCCAGATCAAGTTTTTTGGTGTCATTCGGGATCCTTTTTAATCCGGCATCTTCCGGCTCAATTCCAAGTTCATTAAGCTTCTTGTTCACGCTCCCGAAATCCTCCATGGCGCAAGTAATTGTCATTCTGTCTCCATCTACTTCGAAATCTTCAGCACCTGCATCAATGAGGTCAAGTTCAATATCTTCAATATTAAATCCTTCATTTTTAATCAAAAAAATACCCTTCCGGTCAAACAGAAAACTCAGTGACCCGTTAGTACCCAGGTTTCCTCCATGCCTGTTGAATGCTGCACGGACAGCCGATACAGTTCTATTATTATTATCGGTCAGGCATTCAACAAAAACTGCGATACCGCTGGAGCCGTAACCTTCAAAAGTTATTTCGGAATAATGTTCCGCATCAGCACCAGATGCTTTTTTAATTGCCCTTTCAATGTTTTCTTTGGGCATATTTGCACCCTTTGCATTCTGAACAGCGAGCCTCAGCCTGGGATTTGTTTCAGGATCGCCACCGCCTTCCCTTGCTGCAATGCTTATCTCTTTGATTATTTTAGTAAAGATTTTTCCTCTTTTGGCATCCGCTGCGCCTTTCTTCCTTTTGATTGTTGACCATTTACTGTGACCTGACATAAAGATGAATTTAATATTACAGAATTCACAAAATTAAATATTTCTTTGATAAGTGACCTCTGCTAATTTTTAATAATTTTGTCAGCCTGATTTTGAAGGAAAGAAAAGGTGATGAGGAGAATGGGTGAAAAGGAGTATTAAGTAAGTCAACCATTTTATATATCGTGAAGAAAAAATTATATATAGAAACATATGGCTGTCAGATGAATGTCGCTGACAGTGAGGTTGTTGCTTCAATCCTGAGTGATTCAGGTTATAAATTAACTGATACAATAAATAATGCTGAACTTATACTTATTAACACCTGTTCTATCCGTGAGAATGCCGAACAAAGAGTATGGGGTCGGCTTGATTTTATAAAAAATCTTAAAAGGAAAAAGCCAGAGATAGTTGTTGGTGTCATAGGGTGTATGGCAGAAAGACTGAAAGAAAAACTTATTGAGACAGATAAACTGGTGGATATAGTTGTTGGTCCTGATGCCTACAGGGGTCTTCCTCTTTTAGTTGCAGAAGCAGAGTCGGGAAATAAAGGAGTCAATGTTCTGTTATCAAGGGAAGAGACATATGCCGACATATCCCCTGTAAGAATGGATAAGAACGGGGTTACTTCATTTATATCCATAATGCGCGGATGTAACAATATGTGTGCGTACTGTGTTGTTCCGTATGTTCGCGGGGCTGAAAGAAGCCGAAATCCGGAGTCAATTATTAATGAGGCAACTGATCTTTTTGAAAAAGGNNTCAGACGATCCGTTTTCCAGAACTCCTTGAAAAAGTTGCACTTGTAAATCCTAAACTAAGGGTAAGGTTTTCTACATCGCATCCTAAAGATTTGTCTGATGAGCTCCTCCTGACTATGATCAGATATGAAAACATTTGCAGGCACATTCATCTTCCTGCTCAAAGTGGCAGCAGCCGTATTCTTAAACTTATGAACCGTGAATACACAAGAGAATGGTATATGGATCGTATAACTGCTATAAAAAAAATAATTCCTGATTGTTCAATATCGACCGATATGATAACAGGTTTCTGTACTGAAACAGAAGAGGATCACGAGGAATCTTTATCGCTCATGGAATGGGCTGAATTTGATTTTGCCTATATGTTTAAATACAGTGAGCGACCTGGGACCAAAGCTGCAAGAAAGTACAAGGATGATGTTTCTGAAGAAATTAAGGCATTGAGACTCAATGAAATTATTTCACTTCAGAATAGACTTTCAGCCCGAAGCAAAAAAACTGATGTTGGAACAATTCAGGAGGTCTTGATTGAAGGAACATCAAAAAGATCTGCCAGTCAGCTTTATGGACGCAATTCTCAGAACAAAGTTGTCGTATTTCCAAAAGGTGATTCGGTAAAAGGAGAATACATAAGAGTTTTTATTGAGAAAAGCACATCGGCAACTCTAATCGGTAAAAATATTTAACCGCTGAATTATTTGCTCTTTTTTGTACTTCGGTGTAACTTGCACTTAACTTTTAAATCATTAAATATGAAAAACAAAATAATTTTAACAATAATTGTTGTCATTTGCGTGTTTCAGTTTGTATCTGCACAAAAATCTGATAAAAAATCTGATAAAAAAATCACTATTACCGGTACAGTATTTAATATAAACAAGCAGACTGTTGCGGGGGCGTATTTTTATGTCGACAGTGTCAAAACCGATTATAAATCAAGGAGTGATGGCTCTTACAAAATTAAAGTAAGTCCATCAGCTGTTAAATTAATGGTTCGTTCAAAAGAATACGGATCCCTGGAAACTTTAATCAATGGACAAACCATAATCAATTTCACACTTGACGCTGTTGCTGAAAAACAGATATTAAAACCGGGAGATGCAGTGGAAAAGAATGAAAATAAGGAATCTGGTTTTCGAGTAGCCAATCCAAATTCCAAAAAGTTAATTACTTATACTGATATATATCAGATGATCCGTGGAGAGGTAAGGGGAGTTGTTGTAAGCGGAAAAAGCGTGACTATCGAGCAGGGACACTCTTTCTTTGGCAGCAGTGAACCGCTCTATGTGGTAAATGGCATGGTAGTACCCAGCATAGATTACATTAATCCGCAGGAAGTTAAATCAATCAATATCCTGAAAGGTTCATCAGCAGCAATTTACGGAGTACGAGGCTCAAACGGAGTCATAAGCATCACTCTGAAAAACGGTTCTGAAAGATAATGGTAATCCTCCGGGAATAGGGAAAAACATAAGATCTGGTATGAGAATATACTTCCTCGTTTTGATGGTACTTTTGTCCTTTTCTGTTTCCTCAGGACAAAAAAGCAATAATAAAATCACTATTTCCGGAACTGTCCTGGATGCAAACCAGAAACCGGTTCCCGATGCTATCATATTAATTGATAATCATAAAACCAATATTGTTACTGATAAAAAAGGGGCCTATAAAATTAAAGTAAGCCCGAAGGCAAAATTAATTTCAGTTTTCTCCTTCAGGAATGGAGTAAGTGAAGCTGAAATAGGCGGAAGAACGGTAATTAGCTTTGTTATGAAGACGGCTGCAACATCTGCCAAATCTGAAGTCCTAAATTCTCAAAATGAAGAGACTGTTAATGTCGGGTATGGAACAGTAAAGAAAAAAGATCTGACAACCCAGGCAGAAAAGATAGATGGAACAAATAATAAGTATGCATCTTACGCAAATATTTACGATATGATTCGCGGAGAATTTCCCGGGGTCCAGGTGATCGGGAAAAATATTGTGATTCGGGGAACTTCATCACTTATGCTTAGCAGCGATCCTCTTCTGATTGTAGATGGAATGTCGGTTAGTTCATTAGATGACATCTCCCCTGTTCTGGTAAAGTCAATAGAAGTTCTGAAGGGCCCAGCTGCTGCAGTATATGGATCGAGGGGAACCAACGGAGTGATCCTGATCACTTTACGTGGCGCTCCTGAAGAAAAGAAATAATTATCCTTTTTTTTCTGTTTTGATATTGATCATCAGCTCATCAAGTTGTTGATTTGATATAGTTGACGGAGTATCAATCATTACATCACGACCGGAATTATTTTTAGGGAAGGCAATAAAATCCCGGATAGAATCCTGTCCTCCGAAAAGGGCAACCCACCTGTCAAATCCGAAAGCTATACCTCCATGAGGTGGCGCTCCATATTTAAAGGCATTAAGAAGAAAACCAAATTGTGAATCAGCCTCTTCCTCTGTAAAGCCAAGAACTTTAAACATGAGTTTCTGAATCGATGAATCATGTATCCTTATTGAACCTCCGCCTATTTCTATACCATTAATAACCAGGTCATAAGCATTAGCTCTGACTTTTCCTGGATCGGTTTCCATCAATGGCATGTCTTCCGGTTTAGGGGAGGTGAATGGATGATGCATTGCATAAAATCGTTTTGTTTCTTCATCCCATTCCAGAAGTGGAAAATCGACTACCCATAATGGACAAAAATTGTCCGGTTTTCTCAGACCCAGCCGGTTACCTATCTCTAGTCTTAATTCGGACAGGGCAGTCAATGTCTTTTTTCTATCACCTGCCAATATCAGAATAAGGTCTCCCGGCCTTGCTTTGGTAATTTTAGCCCATTCTGCCAACTTTTCCTGTGAATAAAATTTATCAACTGAAGATTTAAGGATGCTGTCAGTGCCATATTTCACATAAACAAGTCCCTTGGCCCCAATCTGCGGTTTTTTAACAAATTCAGTCAACTCGTCAAGTAGTTTCCTGCTGTACTCAGAACAACCTTCAGCACAGATAGATCCTATATATTCTGCGCTATCAAAAACCGCAAAATTCTGCCCTTTTACAATTGAGGTCAGGTCATGAATTTGCATGCCGAAACGAAGATCAGGTTTATCAGTTCCGTAGAAATTGATTGCATCCTCATAGCAAAGCCTGACAAACGGTTCCGCGAATTCCACTCC
>PMEC01000095.1 GCA_003155705.1 Bacteroidales bacterium | reverse complement strand
GGGCCATATTTGAGCAACCACTACGGATCCCGGAGATATTTTCGAAACCCAGGGTTGATCTATCCAACCACCTGCAAGACATAATCTGTAGGGGAATCTCAATTCCTTTTTTGATCCTGAACTTGAACGGGCTGGCAATCCGGGTTCAGGAATACGCTCCAGAACAATATATTCAATACCCAATTGTCTGCACAACTTTTCCTTTTCAGGAGTACTGCCATCATAGTTGACAAGAAAGATATCAGGTCTGATTCTTTTCAGGTCAGGTTCAAAATCAAGCATTCCCGAACCGGAGGCAAGAAAAGCTTCGCTGACGTATCTTATGGATTTGACAATATATAACCGCTCTTCCTCTGAGAAATATGGTTTTTTACCTTTAAGGTTGAACAGGTTATCATCTCTGCCAACGCTGACATAAAGATCACCATAAGATGCGGCTGTCTTAAAAAACGCAATGTGCCCTCCATGAAGAAGATCAAAACAGCCGCTTACAAAAACCTTTTTGGTTTTCATTTTGAAGCAGCTCTATTTATTAAACCTGTTTGTCCCTTTTGTGATCCTCGAATCATTTACTACCTGTTCTTTTATCCAGTCATAAGTTTTTTTCATCCCTGTTCTGAGAGGAATTGATGGTTCCCAATTCAGATAATGTCTTATCAGAGTATTTTCACTGTTTCTGCCACGAACACCTTTAGGAGCTCCAAGGTCATATTTTCTTTCCAGTTTGTAACCGGCTATATCTTCCACGATATCAACCAGCTGGTTTATAGAGACCATTTCACTGCTTCCAAGGTTGATAGGTTCCCGGATATTACTGTACATTATATCAATTATTCCTTTGATGCAATCATCGATATACATGAAGCTTCGGGTCTGGAGACCGTCACCCCATATAACGATTTCCTTATTGCCTGTAACAGATGCTTCAATCACTTTCCGGCAGATGGCAGCAGGTGCTTTTTCCCTCCCGCCATCAAAAGTGCCAAACGGGCCATAGACGTTATGAAACCTGGCAACCCTTGTTGTCAGACCAAAATCCTCCATAAAATGACGGCACATTCTCTCGCTGAAAAGTTTTTCCCAGCCATAGCCATCCTCAGCCAGGGCAGGATATGCATCTGATTCCTTCAGTCCCGGATTATTTGGATCCGTCTGCTTTTCTCCATTGTAGACACAGGCAGAAGATGCATAAAAAAATCTGTCAATTCCACAATCACGCGCAGCTAAAAGAAGGTGAGAATTAATAAGCACACTTATCATGCAGGCAGCTTTGTTGTTTTCAATAAAGCCCATTCCACCCATATCTGCAGCCAGGTTAAAGACCTCATTGTAACCGTTAACAGCCCGATAACAATTCTCCCTGAGACGCAGATCCAGAACCAGATTATCAGCTTCCGTTGAAACCTGGTACCATTCATTTAATGGCTTTATATCAACCGCTCTAACTGTATTTCCTTTTTTAATAAGCTCTTTAACTATGTGTCCGGCTATAAAACCCCCAGCACCTGCGACTAAAATTTTTTTCATTATAACAATTATAAAATATTACTTACACAATAACTTTATAAATTCTGATTGTAATAATAACATTTTTTCAGTTAACTATTCTTAAGAAAAACTATATTCTTGTAGCCTTTTCAATTTGAACAAAAATGGAACCTTGATAAAAAATGTACAAATGAGTATTAAGCATCATCAGGCTATTTGGAAATTGATTGATAAACAAGATTTTTGAACTTACCGATAAGATTTTCACTCCAGTTATTGTCCACCTGGGATAAGAAAATCCCTATCAACTGTTCCCTGGGATCGACCCAAAAACGTGTATAAAAAGCACCGTCCCACCCGAATGATCCGATTGATTCAAGTTCATCATATACTCCCCTCTCCGTACGTATTCCAAAGCCGTAACCAAATTTGTCACCCATTATACCGTTGTGCCTGAATGGATTAAAGATATAGAGATCACCAATTGAGTTAGTTGTCATTAATTCAATAGTCTTCCGGCTGAGAATCCGTTTTCCATCCAGTTCGCCAAAATTCAGTAACATCTGGGCAAATCTTGAATAATCGGCTGCAGTTGAGACTAAGCCTGCTCCGCCTGAAAAATAGGTCTGAGGTTTCGGGTAGGGGAAATACTTAGTTACCTTGAATAGCTTTCCATCATCTCCCATCTGGTACAGAGATGCCAGTCTTGAGAACTTCTGCTTGGGAAGTGCAAAATATGTATCCTCCATTTTCAGAGGTTCAAAAATACGTTTCCTGAGAAATTCATCCAAAGGCATCTTACTGATTACCTCTATAAGATAACCAAGAACATCCACAGACATGCCATAATGAAATTCTTCTCCTGGCTGCGAAATGAGCGGTAATTGTCCGAGTTTCTTAATCATCTCTGCTATAGTACCTTCTGTGGGGGTCAATCCAACAGTCATGCCTGCCTGCCTGTAATATCTTGACTGTACTCCTTCTCCATAAGTAATACCCGAAGTATGGTTAAGCAGTTCACGTATTGTTATCTCACTTTTTGCAGGGACAAGTATAATACTGTCTGAAGTCGGCGATTTCATCACCACTTTTGGGTTCTTAAACTCGGGGATAAATTTGGAAACCGGATCTGTCAGGAGGAAATAACCCTCTTCATATAATGTCATTATGGCGACGGAAGTTATAGCTTTTGACATTGAGGCAATTCGAAAAATAGCGTCCCTGGTCATTTTTTTGTTTGCTTCTATATCCATATTACCAAAGGCCTCAAAATATGCTACTTTCCCTTGACGAAGTACCATTGTAACCATTCCCGGTATTTTGCCACTATCGATAAATACATTCATCACCGAACCAATACGGTTCAATCTTTCTGATGACAATCCTACTTTTTCAGGAGAAGCAACTGTAATCCCCTGACCAGAAACCAGTGAGTAAGAAATCAGAAAGGTAATCAGGACAAACAGAGCTTTTTTCATTTATGTAATTTTTGTTCTTTACCGGAATATTGAATAATCTCCGCCTTTTTTGCAGGTTCTATTCCAATTCCGTTATTGGAATCAACCCATACAACTTTAAAAATACGATCCTTTATCATTCCGGGAAATTCGCCAATTCTGTCCTTAATTGTAAAAGTTTTTGCATCTTCATTCCATTCCATATGGATTGTTGCATGTTTGCCTGATTCATAATTATAGTTATCATTTTCATCCTCATACAGAATGAATTGGGCGTTGGCACCTGCATAAATACGGATTTCGATGGGATCGGCAGGTTTTTCAGTTGCATACTGAAGATAGGGTCCCATAGGCACAATTGAACCGGCCCTGACAAAAAGTGGAACCTTTTCAATTGGAGCCGGAGCATTTATTGTTTGTCCTCCATGAAAAAGTTTTCCTGTCCAGAAGTCGTACCAGCTGGCTGATGCGGGAAGATAAACTTGCCTTGTTTTATCTGTCTTACTGTTGCCTGAACCGGATAACATGCTGTGAGTTACAGGATTTACAAGGAATGCCGGGCCGAACATGAACTGATCAGGAATAGATTTAATTGCGGCATCATCGCGGAAATCAAAAGCAAGCGATCTCATTATTGTGTAGCCTTCGCTGGTAACTTTCCAGGCAAGTGAATAGATATAAGGTAAAAGACGATAGCGAAGATTATCGTAATTCAGAAGGATTGATTTAGTAGCGGCATCCCAGTTATCGGAAAAGAGCGCTCGTTCTCCTTTTCCATGTATCCTGAAGATCGGGCTGAATGTACCAAACTGGAACCAACGGGTAAATAACTCCCTGTTAGCCGGAGTCGACCAGTTGGGAGCCTGCCAGTGGAAGTGGTAACCGCCGATATCGGAAGTCCAGAAAGGAATACCCGATGCACATGCATTGATCCCTTGAGGCACCTGGTTTCTAAAGGCATTCCATGTACAGGTAATATCTGACGACCACAAAGTAGCAGCATTCCTTTGTTCCCCAGCAAATGACTGGCGGATCAGGAAAAAGGCCCGCTTCCCCGGGATATCTCTTCTCCAGTGGGTATACAAACCTTCAGAATGCATCAGTGAATATGTGTTCATATAATCGATGCCTCTCCCAATTGCAAAATTGCTTTTCCTTCTCAGATCAAGTTTGGTCCCGTTATCAGGTTCGCACTGGTCAATCCACCATGCATCCCATCCATAGCGACCCACAAGACTATCGTTGGCTTGCTTCCAGTATAATTCGCGTGCCTGCGGGCTATGAGCATCATAATAACTGTCCATAAGTTTCGTCATTACATTATCCCATAAAATATCTGTAAGCCCACCGGAATGAGACATTTGATCATATGTATTTGTTCCTTTTGAAAATACGGGCCAGATGGAGATCATAGCATGAATATTTGCTTTATGCAGTTCATCGACCATTGCTTTTGGGTCGGGATATCTTTCAGGCCACATCACATGTGAACCTATCACATTGGGTTCCCAGTAAAACCAGTCCTGAACAATACAATCCACAGGAATTTTCGCATTACGGTATTTGTCTTTTACCGATAAAACTTCTGCCTGGCTTTTGTACCTGTCCTGCGACTGGAACAGACCAAAGGACCATTTCGGGAACATTGGTGCATCACCAGTGGCTTTACGATATGAGGAGATTATATGGTCGAAGTCAGGACCGTAGATGAAATAATAATCCACCATATTTCCGCTTTCAGATACATATTTGAATTTAGTATTGCCTGCTTCAGCGCCATAGAAATTTGATCCGGAGTAATTATCCCACATCAGTCCGTAACCCCTGGTTGATAAAAGCACCGGAATCGCCCCAGTCATATATTTTATAACCAAATCCTGATTTCGTCCTTTGTAATTTATTGATAATGAATCTTCAGGATGACAACCCAGTCCATAAAGAGATTCATCTGCGGGTGAATCAAACTGAGTTGTACAATTATAAACCGGTATTCCGGCAACTGTGGCCTCATACATGGTCTTGCCCTGTGACCCGTCTTCACCAAGAATTGTATTGCCTTTAAGATCAGTATATCTAACTGAATTGTCTTGCCTGTTTACAACCACCTTCAGACTGGCTGTAGTAAGGACAACTTCGCCGGTGTTTTCTGTAACTGTGAAACCGGGTATGGTTTTCCATTCATTAATAACCACAAGTGAAGGTTTATCAAGGAATGCAGGCAGCGAGGTATATTTTACCTCAATAATATTATCCATGCAGATTTTAACTGTCAAGAGTCCCTTGTCTAGCTTGCAGGTAATACCGTCAACATCTCTTTTAAATGACACTACGTTCGCCTTAAGGGAGGTAGTCAGAATAATAAATGCAAGTGCAATTAAGGACAACTGATGTTTCAAAACGGAAATTTTCATTGTTAGCTTATGATTAAATTTTTTCCTAATAGTAATTTTAATGTATCCTATAAAGTCCTGCTCCATGCCGGTTAATTTTTGCCGAGAAGCGATTACTTATTGAGCCCAGTTTCTTTCCACTCCATAAGTCAGTTACAAGATGGGTTCCTTTCAGTCCGATCTGCAGGAAATCAACAGAGATCTCTGCAGTTCCGGGAGAGTCAGTAGCATTAAATAGGGCAAGAAATTTATCGCCCGTTTCAGGATCATCGGCTGTCCAGGCAATAAGGTCAACATTCCTGAAAAGCTGCTTATTATTTATACTGTGCTGGTTGACATTAAGAACCTCTTTGTTTGTAAGCAATGACAAAGTGAACTCATCATTGTCAGGCAGATTACCTCCAAACATCAATGGTGAACGGAATATTGCAAAAAGTGACATAACTGAATATTGTTCATCTCTATTGAACCCGGTCATTCGCGGAGCCCCTCTTTCTGCCCTGATCCCGATTTTACCCAGAGGAAGCATGTCAGCATCAGGGAAGTGACCGGCACCGGTATGCGGAGCCCAATTAGCACAAACAGTAAACTGGGGCTTAAGCTGTGGCCAGTTATCCCAGAAGTCACCAACTGTTCTCCACATATTGGCATTCTTCTTTAAAAATTCGGCCTGATCCAGTTTAGCAGGCCCGGGAGATATACTTAAAACGATTGGTCTTCCACAATTATCAATAGCTTTCCTTACCATTTCGATTTCTGGCAGATGGCCTGCAAGATCATCTACTTTTACAAAATCCAGACCCCATGATGCATAGAGCTGAAACAAAGAGTTGTAGTATGCCTGTGCTCCCTCCTTTTTACTGTCAACAGTATAGTTATCCTTCAACCACCTGCACTGTCCTTCAGGAGTGTAGATATCCTGCGCTTTGATATTTGTTCCAAGTATTGGAGTATTCCGGTTAACGGCAATTAGAGGAATTCCTCTCATCATGTGAATGCCAAATTTCAGACCTTTACTTTGGATATAATCAGCAATTGGCTTAAATCCTTTCCCGTTTGCCGATGAAGGGAAACGGTTCATTGCAGGTAGATAACGTCCATATTCATCTATCACATATTTCGGGTCAGTTTGATTATAACCGCCTGATTTATCATTTTCAACATACCAGCGGATATCAATAACTATGTACTGCCATCCAAATTCTTTAAGGTTTTTTGCCATATAATCAGCATTGGCTTTTACCTCCGCCTCAACCACAGTCGGACCGTAGCAATCCCAGCTGTTCCAACCCATTGGCGGCGTTTGTGCCCATTTGTAAAATGACAATTCCTGACCGGAACTTTTATCCATGGATTTTTTTGTCTGCCAGTTACACAAAATCAGTAGCGCCAATACTGCAAAAAACAGTTTCTTCATTTATTTTATCTGTTATTTAAACCAATGTCATGAGAAAAAATGTTCAGACTTCACTCTTGTCTTCCTTGTTAAAAATTTTATCGCGAGCTTCAAGAGCAAGCTTTTCACTGATTGCAAAAAGTTCTTCCGTTAGTATCTGTTTGGACCTCTTCTCCTGTGGAGGATTGAGTTTTTCGGCCTTCTCAAACTCCTGAACTGACTTATATAAGTCAGCAGGAAGATCGATATCACATTTTGACAAAATTTCAAGAAACTGGTACGAAAAGAAATAATCAATCTGAATTTTTCTTTTGACAGTATGCGAGAACTTCCCGATTATCCTGCAGATATTTTCACGTTCATCCGGAGTGAGCTGCTCAGCGAATTCGTAATCCTCAATTTTCTTAAGAGTAAGTATTACAGGTTCAAGGGAATCGATAGTAACAATATAAACATTGTAATCTCCCATGTTGTACGAAAACTGACTTATTGCATCCGTTGTATTGGAGGGCACGACAAGAAAGATATCGCTTTTGACATTTTCCTGCTTGATATATTTCTTTACACTATCAGTCTGAATTTTAAGGTATTTCGGGAAATTCTCAAGATCTTCGCCGGCAGGACTTTTAGCATCAAATATTATATATTCGCCGGCGATTTTTATTGTGTTATCGGGAGTGCCTTTGAAAGGAACTTTTTCAACATATTCGATAAGGTGAGATCTGCAGATATTCCTTATAGTTGATTTGACAAGGTTTTCATGGTCACTCCAGGTTTGCTTCATCTTCGTAAACTGTTCCTCTTTTTCTCTTACTCTCTCATCACTTATCTTATTTCTTTCATCTTCCAGCCCCTTGCGGATTACATTTACAGAAGACATATTTTTCATGAACTCCTCTGCTCTGGTCTGGTCAGCCTGCTCAAACCGGGCGATCTTAGTGGATAACTCCGTCCTCTCCTTATTAAGACGGGATGATTCATTCTCAAGTGCGGTTATCTTATTTTCAAGCTTTTGAACTGACGAACCCAGATCAGTTAACCTTGCCGAAGATATTTCAATATTTCTTTCAAGTTCTTTTGTTCTTGTTTCCTTTACAGACAATTCCTGATTCAGTGCATTGATATTTTCTGTCAGTCCTGTAAACTCATCATAAGCATCATAGCTTAAAGCTTTTAATGTACTCCAGTAAAAAACGCGCTGCCAAAAACTAAGGGTTTTTATGCGTTCAAAGAATGCTTTTAAATTATCTAACTGATTGTTCATTTTATGTACTTTCGTTAAAGATTATTTGGTTGCAGCTCAGGTTTTATGGGAAGAATGATATTGAGGTTATTCCATCTGGCAGTCATTAACTTGTCTTTTATTGCAACAGCAGGTTTATCAACTGGCAATTTTTCAGATTCCTTTCCCACAGAAAAAGTGAAGCCAAGAATTGCCTGATCAATTTTTGTCAGGTCTATCTCCTTTTCAAGTCCATTGTAGATTACAAAATCAATCCATGAAGTTTTTCCATCGCTTCCTTTTTCCCAATGCCCATTATACTTCTCAAATATAGCCATGTAAAGCTGAAAATTGAAGCGCAAACTATCAAGTTTAATTAAAAACATTTCATCTTTCACTTTGGGAATATCCAGATTTTCAGCATTGGTGCAATTGCCAAATTCGAATCTCAACCTTAGGTCNNCCTCCATTGGTAATAAAGTTGATCCCTGCCAGCAGAGTATTTTCTTTTTGCTCACTATAAAAGCATGCAGAGCTGAAATCATAAAAATCGTGAAGAAACCGAACCTGAATATAGAAAGGTTTTGTA
>PMEC01000216.1 GCA_003155705.1 Bacteroidales bacterium | reverse complement strand
GGATGCCTGAGAGAAGATATTATTGAGGCAAGTGCAAAAACCGGAATGGGTGTCGATAGAATTTTGTACGATATCATAACCAAGATTCCTGCTCCCGCTGGTAACTCTGATGCCCCTCTCCAGGCTCTCATCTTTGACTCCATTTTCAACTCTTTTCGTGGAATAATTGCCTATTTCAAAATAGTAAACGGATCTATCAGAAAAGGTGACAGGGTAAAATTTGTAAGCACAGGAAAAGAATATGATGCTGATGAAATTGGTGTTTTGAAACTTAAACAGGATCCCAGGGATTTCATGGGCGCCGGGGATGTAGGGTATATTATTTCGGGTATAAAAAACTCGGCTGAAGTTAAAGTTGGAGATACAATTACTCAGGTAAAGAATCCCTGCGATAAAGCTATTTCAGGTTTTGAAGATGTTTTACCAATGGTCTTTGCAGGAATTTATCCTGTTGATGCTGATGAATATGAAGACCTGAGATCCTCAATTGAGAAACTTCAGTTGAATGATGCTTCCCTTTCATTCATTCCTGAATCATCTGCAGCCTTGGGTTTTGGATTCAGATGCGGGTTCCTTGGATTGCTACATATGGAAATAATTCAGGAAAGGCTTGACAGGGAATTTGATATGGAGGTAATAACAACCGTACCAAACGTTTCATACAAAGTGTATACCACCAAGGGCGAGGCGATTGACGTTCATAATCCTTCAGGACTTCCTGCTGTTAACTATATCGAAAGGATTGAAGAGCCATACATTATGGCACAGATCATTACTCATTCTGAATATGTCGGATCTATTATGAAGCTTTGTATTGATAAGCGGGGTGTTCTAAAAAATCAGGTATACCTCACTAGAGACAGGGTAGAGATTACTTTTGAAATGCCACTTGCAGAAATAGTATTTGATTTTTATGATAAGCTGAAGAGTATTTCAAAAGGATATGCTTCCTTCGATTACTATTATACTGCTTATCAGAAAGCGGACCTTGTCAGANNGACTTTGGTCGTAAAATGTGTGTTAAATTGAAAGAACTTATACCACGGCAGCAATTTGAGATTGCAATTCAGGCAGCGATTGGTGCAAAAATTATTGCCAGGGAAACTGTTAAGGCCGTCAGGAAGGATGTCACAGCAAAATGTTACGGAGGAGACATTACCCGCAAAAGAAAATTACTTGAGAAGCAAAAAAAAGGCAAGAAAAGAATGAGACAAGTCGGTAATGTCGAGGTGCCTCAGCAGGCATTTCTTGCTGTATTGAAACTTGACTGACAAATCAATTGTCAATAATAATTGTAAATCATTTTAAGATTTTCTTAACTTTTTTTTGGAAATTAGAAAAAATTACTAATTTAGCTTCTTATTAAATAGGGAAATATTCAAAGAGATAGCTATAACCCTATAATCTAACCTAAACTCTTACCCTGGCCAAACCTCAATTGGTCAGGGTATTTTTTATATAAGCAATTTATAACCTTTCCCATGGACATTGAGGATTTTAACGGAAGGGTCCTTTTTCAGGTATTTGCGAAGTTTAGTAATGTAGACATCCATGCTCCTGGCATTGAAATAGTTATCATCAATCCAAATTGTTTTTAATGCAAAATTTCTCTCCAGTATTTCGTTTCCCTGCCGGCATAGGAGTTCTAACAGTTCAGATTCCTTGGTCGTGAGCTTTATAGACTGATCCTGGTATTTTAGAATTTGTTTTTGAGAATCGAAAGTATAACCTCCAATTAAGTAGGATTCACCTGTTTTATTTATTGTATTACCGGCAGTTCTCCTGAGGATGGCTTCTATACGATAAACAAGCTCCTCCATTGAGAATGGTTTTGTAATATAATCGTCAGCTCCTGACCGGAATCCTTCTATAATATCTTCCTGCTGATTTTTTGCGGTAAGAAAGATTACAGGTATATCGGGTTTCATAAACCGAATCTCCTTCGCAAGAGTAAGTCCATCCATTTCAGGCATCATAATATCAATTATGCACAGGTCAAATGACTCTTCATTGAAGCCTTCAAGGGCAAGATTACCATTAATAAATAACGATGTTTCATAACTCTTGGCATTAAGATAATTTCTTAATAAAATGCCCAGGTTGTCGTCGTCTTCGGCAAGAAGAATTCTGATTTTATTCATTGGTTATTTGATTAATTTTAATCTGTTTTGAGGGAGAAAAATAGTGAATTTTGTACCTTTATTAATCTGGCTGTCTACTTTAATAGTTCCGTTGTGCTCTTCAATAATCTTCTTGACATAGCTTAATCCAAGGCCAAACCCTTTTACATTGTGAACATTTCCGGAAGGGACACGATAAAATTTATCAAAAATCCTTCTGAGGTTTTCTTTGCTTATACCTATTCCGTTATCTTCAATAATTATCAGAATGCCTTTTTTATTATTGCGGGTTGAGATAAGTATGTCCGGCATATCTTTTGAATATTTTATGGCATTGTCAATAAGATTGGATATTGAATTAAGAAAATGAATTTCGTCAATCA
This sequence comes from Bacteroidales bacterium, assembly GCA_003155705.1. Lineage (GTDB taxonomy): Bacteria > Bacteroidota > Bacteroidia > Bacteroidales > VadinHA17 > LD21. The sequence goes on along the minus strand of PMEC01000216.1, from coordinate 840 downwards.
TGGCAGATGAAATGACAGCCTGAAAATCCTTTTTTATCCTGCCATTGCTGCTACCTATCTGAAGCGTGAAGTTTTCAATGGCTTTATCAATTATATTGTGAACATCGTACTCCGCCATATTGAGCTTCATCTTCATTCTTTCAAAAATTGCCATCTGAAGAACTTTTTCAACCTGGAATTTAAGTCGCATGCTTTCATCAGATATAACTTTTGCCAGGTTGTCAATATTTTTATCCTTATCGGAGATCGATTTATCTGCCATCATCTGAGATGCCAGTGAGATGGTAGAGATAGGTGTTTTAAGCTCATGCGTCATATTGTTAATGAAATCACTTCTGATTTCCGACATTTTCTTCTGACGGAAGATGACAATAAAGGTTCCTGTTGAAAGTACAAGCAGGAGCATGGTAAAAAGAAGTGACAGGAAACCAAGGTTTCCTATTTTCTCAAATTTATATTGCTGTTCCTGAAGACAATATAGCACCAGTTGATTCTGACTTGGGACCGGATCGTTTTGAAAAAGCTGAATAATAAATTAATTTGTACCGGGTTTGTCCGTGAACCCTGGCGTCTTCCATATACTTCCATATCGTCCCGATCTGATTGAAAATTCAAAATCGAGATATATTCCAACATTATTAAGGGCAGTACGGAGTTCCTGTTTGAGCTTTTCAGGATTGATTCTTTCTCTGATATCAGGTGTATTTCGGAGAATTTTCTGCATTATTTTCTCAAGGAAAACAATTTTATTGGTGACCCTGCCTGTTATTTCCGAATTTGTGATTTGTGGAGAAGGTTCAGTCGTTTCATCTGTTGAGAAAGGGGAGCTGTTTTCAGATG
>PMEC01000123.1 GCA_003155705.1 Bacteroidales bacterium | reverse complement strand
GTAAGCTGAATTCTGTGATCAACATCGAAACCAAATATTTCTGAAACCTTTGGAAATGGGCTAAGGAATATACAGTTCTTTACCAGAATATCTTTCATCTGTCCCGGTTTACTGTTGGCATTTCTTTTATTAATCGTGAAGTTAATCCCAGATCGTTTCATATCCGGATAATTATCTTCGAAACGGTTTCTTGTGTACTTTATATTCTCATATGTGGCTCCGTCTGAGCAATATAATGACATTCCTCTGTCCGATTCCACAACATCATTATTATCAAAAAGCACGTTTTTGATAAGGTCCCCACGACTCTCAGTACCTACTTTTAAGGATGATTTTTTTGTAATGAAAACGCATCTCTGGACTGTAATATCTTCACAATTCCGAGTATATCCCGGTGCTCCAGTGATCTTTACAGCCACGTTATCGTCACTGCAATATGCAAAGCAGTTTTCGATCATAACCTTCTTTGAAGCATCAGGGTCGAAACCATCAGTATTTGACAGCTCAATATCGTTTAGCATCTTAACATCACTAATAGTAACATCCTCACTATAAAGAATATGAGTATTCCATGAACCCGGATCACGAATAATAATCCCGTCAATTTTGACATTCTTTGAATTGAGAATAAGAAACAGTCTCATCCTGGCCTCCTCACCAAATTTATCTCTCAGAACGCGGCCATTTGCATCAATTATTCCCCGGCCCCTGATTACCACATTACTGGCGTCTTTTATCCTGATGAAACTTTTTGTTTTGACAGTATCTCCAAAATTATAAGATGAGATATTATCATCTCCCTTCAATATCGCTCCGGCTGAGAGATAAATACTTGTGTTCGCTGGAATAGAGAGTGAGCCTGATCTGTACAGACCTGCAGGAAAAATAAGTGTCTTGCCTGAACCTGATGCCTTATTCAAAGCATCCTGGATAGCTTTGGTTTCAGTGCTTTCACCTTTGTTTTCGACTCCAAGGTCAAGAATATTAAGGGAAGATGTAATTGATACATTCTCAGGCGCATCTGCCAGAATAAGCANNGTATTGGCAGATACTTTTGGGGAGATATTGAATTTAGCAGGACTAATCTTTATATCTGAGATAGACTCTGCGGATATTAGGGAAACTGAGAAAGCTGTGACCGCTTCAAAATGTGCGTAATGGTACGTTTTATACCGTTCTGTAAAAACTTCTTTTCCTTCCGCTGTTATAGAAAACATCGGACTCTTAACGGCATTGGCTGTCAGCGGAAAGGTCCTGATGATATCTTTTATCTGATGTCCGATGCCTGCTGCCTGTTGCCTTGTATTGTCTATCAATATCGGCCTTTCAAAATCCTCTTTCATGTCATAAGCCAATTGCCAGACCTTATCTCCGTTTTTATTGGAAAAATAGAGATGTGATTCCGATAATTTATCAGCATCACCATCGGCCCAGTAAGCATAGAATTCATCATTGGCATTTAACGGCCGCCTGGCATAGGAGTTATTCAGCTGACTATGTGAAGTGAGATTACGTATCTTTTCCCATGTGACTCCTTCGTCTTTGCTGGTCCACATAGCCATCTCCCCTCCCGTTCCATATCTCTGGGGGCCTGGTTCGGTAGGGCCAATGATGCGCCAGAGATCTTTCTCAATGTACAATGAACCCATATCATAATTATGAGGAGACTCACAAACTTTATAAAAGTTCCACTGCCCGTTCTTCCAATGAATAATCATCCACTCACGGGGATCGCCCTGGGGTCCTGGTCTGAAATCCCTGCTTATGATTGCCAGGATTACAGGATTCCCATTTTTATCAAAACCAAGATCATTGATATAAACAAGTTTATGTTCTGATTCATAATCCTTTATAAGTGCTTCATTATGATGATCTGTAAGAGGTGGATTAATTATTTTACCATCAATTGTTTTCCACGTTTTGCCAAGATCGTCTGTTTGAACACAATAGATATTTGTTCTTTTATCAACATCTCCGCCGGGATGATAATTGAATACGGAAACGAGCTTTCTTCCCAGCATATTAGTCACCTGATAGTGCCCACCCATTCCGGCAAGCTTCTGATCAGGCGCCCATGTTCTTCCGTCTTTGCTTGTTGACCAGTAAAGTTCTCTTCCATTGGTGTATTTTGTGAAGAGGTAAAGAAATCCTTCTCCTTTTATCCACCAGGGTTGCGGATATGTCATTTCACCAACGAGTATCTTTTCAAAACTTCCGATGTCGTATGGGTTGGTGCTTTTAAATATCAATCCGGGACGTATTGTCATTCTGCCACTGACAAATACCCATATATACCCCTTCTCATCGATGCAAATTGCAGCGTTGTCATGCGGGTCGTTTACACCCATTTTATCATAAACAATTACCGGCTTTGGAACCATGTGAGTCTTGTGATCATAATATGAAATCATGATCAGGAGGTGTCGCATGTCAGGTTTTGTTGTGCCTCCGTAAACAAAAAATGTCTTGTTCACGATTGGAGAATAAATTGCAATCGGGACATGATCAGCAGTATAGGTTCCTAATCCACCAGAGTATTTATCTCCATATTCCGAGAACTGACCAAGTGTAAACCAGATTCCTTTGTAGCCATCTGCTTTCTGGTTCTGGGCTGAAATTTTGCTTATCGCTGAAACCATTGTTAAGCAGAGCATTAAAAAAACGATTTTTTTCATTGACAGTATAATTTATGCACTTCATCTCTGTGAAACTCTGTGATCCCGATAACTATCGGGACTCTGTGAAACTCTGTGTAAGTTTTTTTAATTGTCTTAATAAGTTACACAGAGATCCACTGAGAAGACACAGAGAGACACAGAGAGTTATTGATTAAGAAATTTCATTGCCGGTATCCAGATCGGTTCTCCCTTCTCAACTGTATAATAAACGTCAGTTACTTTCTTTTTATCCCCTTCACGACTCTGTTCGCTCTTAAATGTAGTAACAATATATGGATTAATTTTACTGATGAAAACCAGTGCTTTTGCTCTTTCTTCATCAGAATAGGTTTTGAATTCAGGATGAATAATACCCACAATTCCCTCAAATTCAACTTCATTTGTGAGAACCCCTGCTTTGTCAGCTACCAGTGCATTTTTATCCTGAACAAAAACAATATTACCATCAACAGGAATGCTCATAAGCCATTGCTTTTCTTCCTGAAGATTCTTGCCCATCCCTTTTGAAATAACATATTGAGCGTAATATTTTTTCAATCCTAACCTGAAAACTTCGGGCAATCCTGTTCTGTCAACATATCTGGATAATTCCCTGCATTTATTAAAATGATCCACACTAAAATTATAATCGTCAGCGATCAGCTTTCCTGAGTTATTTACCATTTGAGTTGAAAAAAGATCGACCAGAACTTTAAACTCAATTGTGGATGAATCAAGATTTGTATTATTCTTCAGCAAATAGTTTATGATCACATCTGCATATTCCTGTCTGCCTGCCGGTTTAAGATTAAGTTCATCGACAGTTTGTTTAATTTCTGCCGGAGCAGATATAACTTTTATTTCAGACTTAATGTTTTTTATCGGTTTAACTCTTCCTGCGTTTTCCAAAACAGGTTCAAAAATGACTGAATTATCCTGATGAATTGGCTCTGCATCAAGTTCAATACTGCCTGAGGCAAGACCACTCGCTGTTGCAGTTACCTTTATTCTTCCCGGGATACCATTTGACCGTATCAGATTTGCAACAGGCATGTCGGTATACATTGTGCCGTCCATCTCGTGGTGTTTGTTAATGTCTGATTCGTAGATATCAGGACCTACAAGATCAGCAGGTCCTGATACCTTCCAATTTATCGTATTCGTTGCACCATAGATATGATTCCCCTGTGAGTCAACAATATCTGCTTTAATTATGGCAACTGAAGAACGTTCAGCATCAATCCTGCTATGAGAAGATGTGAGTATAATCTTAGCAGGATCACCGGCCATTACAACCTGAGTCTTTACCAACTGTCCTCCTTTTCTACCTGTTACCGATAAAGTACCCTTTTTTACCAGGATATTATTAAAGGTAACAACATGAAAATTGTCTGCATTGGGATATTGGTAACCCAGAGAGGAACCATTTACAAAAAGTTCTACAGTATCACAGTTTGAATCAATTACTATATCTTTCTGCTGTCCAAGATACTGTGATCTCCAGAAATGAGGAAGTATAAATGCCATTGGCTTTTTATAATAATTAGCCTGCCAGAAATAATAAGCATATTTCGGCACCCTGTATGAATCGACATATCCTTTCGGATTGACATGAAGAAGTGGGGCATTCAGGTACTCCCTGTCAGCGCCATGATCTTCATAGATCCATGTGCAGAGGTTGCCTTTTCCAAAACGGCCGCTGGCAATGAGCAAATTCTGCTGATGCTCCTCTGTTCCACAATGCTGGCTATCTGTAGGTTCCAGGTCTCTCACATCCTTGTTATACCAGCCTCTTATTGTACATCTCAGAAGGTTTTCGATTGCAAGGTTCTCATCGGTGTGATGAACAAAAGCTCCAGCAGAACCATCGGTGACACGCCGTGCAGTAAGAATCCTGGTTGTATCTTCAGCAACTGCAAATTTTGAATCCACTGCGTGATTTGTTTCATTACCCATGCTCCAGAACATAATACTAGGATGGTTACGATCACGACGTATCATCTCCTTCATCTGCTGCTCCTGCACCTCAACAGAAAAAACCTGGTTCTTAATACTTGGTGATTCTTCATCAATAGCTATTCCGTATTTATCTGCCAGTTCATAAACCAGCTTATCATTCGGATAATGAACAGTCCTCATGAAATTATAATTCAGATTAACAGCCATATCATAATAATCCATTTCAGTAATCCATTTCGGGATGGCATCGCCCAGCCATGGATATTCCTGATGCCTGTTGCCTCCATGAATTGGCATTTTTTTGCCGTTTACATAAAGAAAGTTATCCTTGTAATCCCATCTGAACCACCGGAAACCAAGAGGACTTGCATAAGAATCGACAACTGATTTCCCGTCTATCACCTCAGAATATACCTTATATAAATATGGATCGTCATTCGACCAGAGGTGGGGATTCTTAACCGGTTTGGAAGTCTGGTCAAAACGGTAAAGTTCCCCGGGCTTGATATCGGAAGCTGAAGTCATCTGTATAACAACTTTCCCTGGTGCGTCTGTAACTATTGTCCTCAGAGTACATTTTTTTGAGATGTTGTTATCATTCCTGACCCATGTCTGTACTCTTACAACTCCCTTTTGTTCAGAAACTTCAGGTGTTGTCACAAATGTTCCTCCTTCATGATTCGCAGATCCCTGCATCGGAATATAGAGATTATCTTTAAGAGCAAGAGTGACATCACGATAGATACCTCCATAGATGTCGAAGTTGCCGGCGGCCATTGGA
>PMEC01000222.1:21039-29155 GCA_003155705.1 Bacteroidales bacterium | reverse complement strand
CCCGACCGGAGTAGAGGCATTATCAAGTCCAAGCATATTGGCTGCAATGTTGAGAGTTATTGATCCATAAGCAGGATGTCCCTTAGGAAGTTCAGGAAAAAGTTTCTGAAAAAGTGGCTCCATTAGCCGTCCCAGAATCCTTATGACACCTCCTTTTTCTCCTATTTTGAGTAACCCCATCCATAGGGTAAGAGCTCCAGTGAGACCGAGTGAAATCTCAAATCCGGTCTTAGCATTTGAAAAGACAGAATTTACCAGTTCATTAAATATCTGTGTATTACCTGCAAATAACAGTTGCCCCAGTGCAAAAAGGAATCCTATTAGGAAAAATGCGATCCAGATGTAATTCAATACCATAACTGATGTTTCTGAAGTGAAGATAAATATTTATTAAGATTAAAGATTAAAGATAAAAGTAAAAAGTTGAGAAGTTGAAGAAGTTGAAGGCCTTGATTGTAAGAATTTATCTGTTGAAAAATTACTTTGTGAACCTTCGTGCAAACCTTAGTGTGCCTTTGTGGTGAAATCTAAATCCTTTAACCACAAAGGATCACAAAGTACGACACAAAGGAACACAAAGGAGAAAAGTTAAAAAATTTTATACATTTGTAGAGAAAGATAAAAAACTATGGCAAAACATACAAGAATTGAAATTATTATCAGGATGCAGGAAGCTGGAATCGTTCCGGTATTCTATCATAAAGACCCTGAGGTCTGCAGGAATGTTATCAAATCCTGTCACGATGGTGGTATAAAAGTCTTTGAATTCACCAATCGCGGTGATTATGCCCATGAGCTTTTTGGGGAACTGAATAAATGGAGTGAGAAAGAGGTTCCTGATATTGCAATGGGTGCTGGTTCCGTTGTAGATCCTGCCACTGCGGCATTGTACATTCAGCTTGGTGCAAATTTCATTGTTTCTCCCGTGATGAATCCCGAAATGGCTAAAATCTGTAATCGCAGGAAGATTCTCTGGGTACCCGGTTGCGGATCATTATCAGAAATAAGTTTGGCTGAAGAACTTGGCGCTGAGATAGTTAAGATATTCCCTGGACTGGCTACAGGGGGACCTGATTTTGTAAAGGCAATTAAGGGTCCATGCCCNNTGCGTCGGTATCGGATCCAACCTGATAACTAAAGAGCTGGTAATGAAAAAAGACTGGAAAGGACTTACCAAAAGAATTGCAGGAGCGGTGAAAGTGGCCAGGATGTTCCAGATAATTTGAAAATAAAATTTATAATTATGAAAAAGAGAATTCTGATTTTCATGGCAATTGTTTTTTCAACATCTTTATTCATTAGTATTTCAGCTCAGGATATTGCATTGCCGGCACCAAATAAGACTGGAGGAAAGCCTCTTATGCAGGCACTTAATGAAAGGCAATCAACAAGATCTTTCACGAAAGATAATCTGACCCAACAACAGCTTTCCGATCTGTTATGGGCCGGTTGGGGATTCAACAGATCAGATCAGAAAAAAAGAACCGCCCCGTCATCAATGAATGTTCAGGAGATTGATGTATATGTTGCACTTCCCACCGGTCTATATCTTTATTTTGCTGAATCAAATATGCTGAAACAGATTAATAATAAAGATATCAGAAAATTATGCGGCACACAGGATTTTGTGGCTGAAGCAGCGCTTAACCTTGTTTATGTTGCTGATCTTGGAAAACTTAAAAAGAAAGAGGGGGATCCTATTAAGGAATCTGACCTTTTATCTTCATATGCGAATACCGGATTTATTGCTCAGAATATTTATCTGTACTGTGCTTCAGAAAATCTTGGTTGTGTCATAAGAGGTTCAGTTCCAAAAGATAAGCTGGCTCCGGAAATGGGATTAAGGCCGAATCAGGTAATTATTCTGTCACAGACTGTAGGGGTGCCTAAAAAGTAAATGAAAACTGATTGTTCCGGTACTTTACTCCAGGTAATTTTAGTCTTTACTTTTGTTCTATCACATCCCCAGGCCCCATAGCCGTCATCTTAAGTGTCTGAAAAATGTTTTACACTGAGGTCAATAAAGGCAAATGGATTTAATATCGAAATTCAGTTATTTCATAACATTGGGGCTGTTGAAAAAGTAGTAAAAATGAGAATTCTTTACTTTGTGTCCTTTGTGTTATCCTTTGTTAACCTTTGTGGTTCAGGGATTTATGTTTAACCACAAAGGGCACTAAGGATGTCTCAAAGGCGCACAAAGGACTTTTTCAACAGCCCCAACTTTTTCTAATCGATGTATTTCAATACTCCCCTAAGGTTGACGGCTATGCCCCCGGCCCNNCTTCAAAGGGGGAATAAAACAGATGTACTTTTGTCTTTATACTTTTGTCTTTTATCTTTCTTATATATTAAACCTTAAGCAATATCTTAAGATTTTTCCCCGGCTCTTTTTCGAGTAATTCAAATCCATTCTGAGCATCTTCAAGATTTAAAACTCCGGTGATCATTTTATCCGGATCAAGAGTTCCTTTGTCCAGGGCATCAATGGCTTTGGAAAATTCGCCATGACTGACCCTGGATGCAATAATCCTTGCTTCTTTCCAGATAAGTTCTTTCATCAGAATTTCTGAAGGATGATCCGAGAGTCCCAGAACGCAAACTTTACCTCCACCCTTTATTGCATTAATACAGGTTCTTACAGGATTGAACTTTCCTGCTATGGGAACTTCATGGCCGACTGCCTCAAAAGCAATGTCAACACCTTTGCCATTTGTGAGTTCCTTTATAAATGCTACAGGATCAGTACGGGTGATATTTATTGTTGTAATATCGGGGAAAGCAGATGATGCAATAGCCAGCCTTTCATCAAGGATGTCAGCAAGTATAATCCTGCCATCTGTAATTGTCTTTGCAGCATGCAGAATCGAATTCCCGACCTTACCGGATCCGACAATCAGAATATCATCATGCTTTTCTAGTCCGGCTCTGGCAGAGGCATGAAATCCAATAGAGAGAATTTCGACAAGAGCGGCATATTCATCTGAAATATGTGCCGGAACTTTGAAAACCATATGTGAAGGAGCTGAAACATATTCTGCAAATCCGCCATCCAGATCTATTCCTATAAGTTTCAATGAAGTACATGCAGGGTAATGTCCCACTTTGCAGGCTGCACATTTTCCGCACCAGATAATAGGATCAACGGTTACCTTTTCGCCGGGAGTAAGATTTTTGACGTTCCTGCCAACCTCTTCAATCACACCGGCGAATTCATGTCCCGGGATTAGAGGCAGTTTTGTTCTCGGGTGAAATTCACCTTTGAAAATATGCTGATCTGAACCACAAATACTTGCATATTTTACTCTGATTAGAACATTATTATCCAATAGGACCGGTTTTTCAACCTCTTCCATGGCAATCTTTCCATATTCTCGTATAACTGCTGCTTTCATACTTATTTTTTTTAAACGATTAATTTATATTTACACGGCTCAGGACAAAGGACTCACGGTTAATGACTCTCGACTTAAGACATCGTGTGTCGTGTGTCGTGTGTCGTTCATCTTTTACCTGTTATTCCCCAGGTGCCCTATATAATTCTATATTCGAAATAACCGGACAAGCCATTGATTTACTTATTGTTATTTTAATTTTAGAGGCTTTAACGACTGGAAATTTTCTGATTACTTTATGACCGATGGTTGTACCATCGACAAGAGGTTTCCACTTATCATTGATATAAGCCGAAACCTTGAATTCCTGTACTCTCTGTCCGAGTTTTATATATTCCTGTAATATTATTCTATTAACTTCGGTTTCCGTTCCAAGATCAATAATTATATCTCCGGCAGTCTGATAATCATTTGTAGTCCAGTACGTTTCCGGATTACCGTCATTAACCATTGATCCTTCATACTCCTTGCCTCTTTTTGATGTTACATATACTTTTTTGCCTTTTGCCAGATCTTTCTCAAATTCTTTGTTCAGCAGATCTTTGAAACCCATTAGGGCTTTAACATCATTTTCATTCAATAAACCTTTTCTATCGGGAGGAACATTTAAGAGAAGGTTGCTGTTTCTTCCAACTGATGAATAATATAGTTCCAATAAATTTTCAGGTGTTCTGACAAGGGAATCCTGCTTCTGATGATAAAACCAGCCAGGACGGATTGAAACATCCACTTCAGCCGGAACCCACCAATTTCCATCCATATGACCTTCACCCAGGATTTTTGCAAAATCGCCTCCAGGGTACATTTCATCTCTTTTCAACAAGCACCAGTTTGTAAGGCTTCCCATTCCTCTTTCATTGCCGACCCAGCGGACATCAGGTCCGGCGTCGCTGAACATGACAGCCATTGGCTGCAACTCCCTGACAATCTTATGAGTGTTTGGCCAGTCATAATAGGTTTTTCTATCTATGGTTCTTTTTTCCTTTGCACCTCCATAGTATCCGTCACCTCCATTAGCGCCGTCGAACCAGACTTCAAAAATATCACCGTAATTGGTGAGTAGCTCACGGAGCTGATTCCTGTAATAAGTTATATATTCCGGCTTGCCATAAAAGGCGCTGTTCCTGTCCCAGGGTGAAAGATAAACGCCCATCTTCAGACTGTACTCGTCGCAGGCTTTTCTGAGTTCATGGAGAACATCACCCTTCCCATCCTTCCATTTTGAATTTTTAACGGAATGATCCGTGTACTTTGTTGGCCACAGGCAAAACCCATCATGATGCTTGGCAGTAATAATTATTCCTCTCATACCTGCCTCCTTTGCAATCTTTGCCCATTGTCTGCAATCTAGCTCTGAAGGATTAAACACAGCCTCTTTTTCATCACCATATCCCCATTCCTTATCTGTGAAAGTATTAACAGTAAAATGAACAAACATGTAATATTCCATATCATGCCATGCCAGTTGTCGCTCAGAAGGTACGGGACCAAATGGTTTAGGTGGAGTGACTTTGGAACATGATGAAAATGAAATTATTAAAATCAGCAGGATTTGAACTCTTTTCATTTTAAATGAGTTAGTTGAAATTTTATTATTTTCTCTGTGTAGCCCTGTGATTCTCTGTGCAACTCTGTGTAACTTTTTTTTTATTTCACAGAGAGACACTGAGGAGTCACAGAGGGCCACAGAGATACTTCTTATTGTGAAAGAACCTTTATTCTTATGTTTCTGAATTTTACAAGTGAACCATGGCCAAGGAACCCGATATGCCCGGTTTTGTTTTTTAGTCCTGGGTGCTGATTATGGTCCATGGCGCCATTATCTCTGGCATTCGCAATATCACCATCAAGAATAACTGTTCCGTTAAGAGTTATTTTCACCCGGGTTCCTTTGACATAAACATCTTCAGAGTTCCATTCACCCAATGGTTTAAGATAGCCTGTCTTTGCAGGAATGACACCGTAAACGGAACCATGATACTGATATGGCTGAAGGTTCGCATAGACTGGATCGGTATTATCCAGTATCTGCAGTTCCATGCCAACATAAGCGGCGTCACCTGTCAGCGGTGCCCGTATTCCGAGACCATTATTTGCTGCCGGTGTAAGCTGAAATTCGAACCTGATGTTGAAATCTGCATATTCTTTCCGTGTATAAAGATTCCCGATCGTTCCTTTTGCGGGTATAGTAACGATCATTCCATCTTCCACACCATAAGCAACAGTATCTCCCACCCAGCCATTCAGATTTCTCCCGTTGAAAAGAGCAACGAACCCGGTCGATTTTTCCTCAGGTGTAAGATTGTAATCCATTTCACTGATCTCTCTCACATATATATCTCTGAAGGCCAGGTCTGTACCATGTGCCTGCAACTCAATAGGACCCTTCGGGAAGATAGGAATTTTCCGATCCCAGTAGTTTTCTAATGTTACATTATCCACCACCAGAATTCCATTAAGCCATACAGTAACTTTTTCTCCGATCATCATAATTCTCAATGAATTCCAGTCACCAATAGGATTATCGGCAACCTTCAGAGGTTTGCTTTCATTTTTCTGATTGTTATAAAGTCCGCCTGAGCCAACCTGGGCTCCGACATCAACTCTTGAGGTATCCCATATCTGTACCTGGGGCGATCCTCTGAGGTATATTCCACTGTCTCCCTTTTTCGAAATCTTCCAATCTACAAGCATCTCAAAATCACCATATTCCTGTATGGAGCAGAGGTTATCGCCGTTGCCATTAAACCATATACAGCCATCTTTAACACTCCAGTTTTCAATCATCTTCTTATTGGCTTCAATCTGCTTCTTCGCAAGTTCAACCGGTTTCATTTTGGCTCTTGCTATTGGATTTTCGACAAGCCCCTGCCACCCGGTAAGATCTTTCCCGTTGAACATCGGAACAAATCCCTCATCCTGAGGCATTGTCTGAAGATACTTGGTTATAACCTCTCTATTATACTCACTTTCAGGACCTTTAAGCTGGTTAATGGCTTTACTTAGAATATCCCTGACAATTGCTCCATACATCCCGGCTTTTGAATCGACACCCGGTAATGCAATATACATAGCTGCCATGGCAGCTGCAGCGCTTGTTGACTTATCATTCAGATAGCCAGCTGTGAATAACAGAGACTGATACGTTTTAATCCCGGCAGTCTCATTAATTATTTGATTTTTGCGATCTGAACTCAGAGCATAAGGCATAATCTTCCTGAATAGCAAAAGCCTTTGATCGTCCGGAACAGGAGCCGATTTGACCTGCTTCACATAACCCTCGAAAGCCGGACCTTCATAAGTTTTATTGCCGGAAGCACATATTTCGTACAATGCTGATGATGCAGAATAATCCTTCCATGATGTCAAGGCTTTAAAACATATATCTCGCATCCCGGAATCACCGTTTTCGAATTCTTTCAAAACAGCTGATAATGCCTCTCGTCCCCCCGTGTTCGCCAGAATTGGAATAATCTTGCTTTTTTGTTTTATGACAGATAATGCTTTCAGAAGTGCGGAGGATCTTTTTTCCGGTTCATTGATCTGATTTGCAGCATTTGCGATTGCAAGCTGAACATCGGAAACCAGGATCTGATCNNGCTTTATAGGCAGCTGCTTTTACAATATCTTCCCCTGAAGCAGTAAAAGGCAATATTATGGCAAAGTACTCCTCTCCTCTTCCCCATGCTATCAGCTCTATTGCGCTTTTTTTGGCAGCGGCGGGTCCATCTTTAAGTACAGCCAATAACAAGGGCATCCTGCGGTTGTCAATTATTGTCTTCAGTGCAGATTTTGCAGATTCCTGGTCATCAGCATTGGTGAATCTTATCATATAATCTATAAGCAAAGGAATTGCTTCTCTTCCTTTAATCTCTACAATTGCTGTGGATGCTTCTTTCCTGACATTAATATCACCATCTGATAATGAGGCTGATATAAGAAGTATTGCAAGCTCATCTTTTCTTTGGCCCAGCATATTTATTATTTCAGGTTTGGAAACTGGCATGGCTCCAGGATAATATTCAAGCCATTTTCTTGTCACCGGTGTACCTGCAATTGACAATGAAAACCGGTAAGCAGCATTTCTGTAAGTCTTGTCCGGGTTACGGGCAGCTTCAAGAAGATACGGCATTGCTTCATAACCATAATAATTAACAAGTATTTCAAGAGCTGAGGTTTTATATTGAATATTATTTCTGTCGTTACAATTTGCAATAATCGTTTTGCATATCTTATCCATAGTTTTTAAGTCTCCCTTTGCTCCTACAATCTTCGCGTAAGCCATAAGAGATGCGGTAGCGCCGGATTGATCCCATCTGTAGGAAACTGCTTTTGCAGCCTTCAGGAGAACCGGTAATGCCAGTGGACTACTGGTTTGTGCCATGGCATTTAATGCTGAAGCCTGAATGCTTTTATCTTTATTTGAAGACCATGCAATGAACTCATTGATAGCAATACCTGACTTCATTATGGCAAGCGTATTCATGACTCCTGCTGCACAGGGCAGGGAAGGATTTTTAAGTGTTTCTGACAGAACTTTTTCTGCAAGCGGACCGCCAACAGAACTTATTACTGCCAGGGCAGGTGAACAAATATTCTCATCCATAAGATAGACTTTCATTGCATCAACTGAAGCATTTGTCCCAACCAGCTGAAGCTGTTTCATGAAGAAATCTTTGATTGTATAATCTTTCTGATTAGCAGCATAACTGATACAAATC